>JAILKC010000063.1 GCA_024694055.1 Lachnospiraceae bacterium
GTTGTTGACACGCAAAATTGTATGGAGTATATTAAGTGTACTAGATGTTCTAGTACACTTATTTTTTTGTGAAAGGAGGCACCGGATGCTGATAAACATCGATTATCAGGACAAAAGACCGATATATGAGCAGGTATTTGAAAAGCTGCAGAACCTGATAGTAAAGGGTGTATTGACGGAGAATGATAAGATACCGTCGGTGAGAAACATGGCGATAGAACTGTCCATCAACCCCAATACTATACAGCGCGCATATCAGGAACTGGAGCGGGAAGGCTATATATATACGGTCAAGGGAAGGGGAAATTTCGTATCCGGCAGACAGCAATGGCAGAGCGATAAGATTGGCAGATGTATGAGTGTGCTGCAGGATGCGGCAGCGGAGCTGTATCATCTCGGTGTGGACAGAGACAGTATAGTATCCCGCATAGACGAAAGGATAGAGGAGGAGAAAAAATGATCGAAATACGCAGTTTGACCAAGAAATTCGATGATTTCTGTGCAGTCAACGGTATATCGGCTGACATAGAAGAAGGTCATGTTTTTGGTCTGGTCGGTACTAACGGAGCAGGTAAGAGTACACTTCTTAGAATGATCTCGGGAGTCCTTAAGCCTGACGGAGGCCAGGTGCTTATAGACGGAATGGATGTATATGAGAATCCTGAAGCCAAGAAGAACATATTTTACATATCGGATGAGCAATACTTTTTTGCAAATTATACACCGGATGATATGAAGGATTTCTATAAAGGAATATATGAAGGCTTTGATGAGAGCAGATTCGTTGACCTGATGGAGAAATTCGGACTGGGCAAAAACAGAAGGATCAGTACTTTTTCCAAGGGAATGAAGAAGCAGCTCTCAGTCATACTGGGGGTATGTGCCAATACGAAGTATCTCTTATGTGATGAGACCTTTGATGGCCTTGATCCTGTCATGAGGCAGGCGGTTAAAAAGATATTCATAGCCGAACTTGAAGACAGAGCCATGACACCCATCATCGCATCACACAACTTAAGAGAACTTGAGGATATATGCGATCATGTGGGACTGCTTCATCAGGGAGGCATACTGTTCTCCAAGGATCTTGACGAGATGAAGCTGGGTATACACAGACTTCAGTGTGTATTCGGCTCGGATGAGGATAAGACTGCATTCTTAAGCAAACTTGATGTGATGAGCCATGAGGAAAGAGGATCTTTACATACCATCACGGTAAGAGGAAGCAGGGAATCGCTTGAATCCATGTTGGCAGGAACTAATATGATATTTGCAGAGATTCTGCCGTTATCTCTTGAAGAGATATTTATCAGTGAAACGGAGGTGGTCGGATATGACATCAAGAACATTATCGCTTGAGCTGTTTAAGGGTGAGTGCAAGCGCAAACTGTGGTTGTATCTGTTGACTGCAATAGCGGCGCTTATGGTACCGGGCGGATTGCTCATGACCATAGACAGATATTATCTGTGGGGCATGACCAAGCGTGGTATCGCGCAGAATCTGCGTGGTATAGTCGGCATCGGAAGTTATGGGGTTCTGTTCATAATAGTGAGTGTTGTATACGCATCGATTAGTATGGCGTATATGTTCTCACGCTCAAAGGTTGATCTGTACCACAGTCTCCCGATAAAGAAAAAGAATATGTTTTTTGTCAGATTCTTATCTGCATTTATACCCTTTGTCATTATTGACACATTTACGACGGTGCTCGAGACACTGGTCATAATGGTTAAGGGGCTAAAAGGCTTAGGGGTAATTGAGATCATATGGAATACATATATCTATTCTTTACTGGTCTTTACTCTGGGATTCTGCATTATGAGCATAGCCTTGTCCATATCAGGAAATCTTTTGATAGGAGAGCTCATCGGCATAGGTTTGCTTGTGGGATGGCCGATCATAGAAGAGGTCTTTAACTGGTACAGAAATTACTGTTTCCAGACCGGAGCCAATTATCTTAATACTTATGAATTCTCATGGTGGAAGTTTTTACTGTCGCCTGTGGGAGCATGCGATAAGCTCGATAAACTGATTCTGGCTGAACCCTTAAGAGTATTACTTCTTGTGGCTGAAGTAGCAGTACTTTTTATATTGTCCGTTTGGCTTTATACGATAAGACCGTCAGAATGCACCGGCAAAGCATTGTGTTATGACTTCCTGCAGCCTGTGATACGTATTCCGATAGTGATCATGGCGGCACTTACCGGCGGAATATATATAGTGTTCGTATCAGGCAATTTCATGACAGCAGGCTGGTACTGGTCGGTATTTATCATAATAGGTGTGTTGACACACATTATAATGACCGCTGTTCTTAAGATGGATATCAAGAAGGTATTTAAGGAATGGCCGCAGCTTATCATATCCATGGTATTGGCCGCCGTTATAGCTTTATTCTATCTGTATGATCTCTCGGGATATGACAGATATATTCCCGATGAAAACAAGGTCAAAGCCACTTCCATAGTACTGGGCAGCATAGAGAGTGAACCCAGTGTATATGATATAGATAATGACTTTGGTGATATGAACATCGAATATGCGGACAGAACAAAATATGTTCTTGATAGGATGAATGTCGGTGATGATCATGCGATCAGACAACTTGCGCAGATAGGTATCAATAATCTTGACCCTGACCGCTCTGTTTTTAAGAGACAGGAAAAACAGCGTGAACTTAACAACATGAGTTATGAAGAGTGGGTCGATAAGTATGGTATGGATACTGAGAACTATGAGTATGTCACTGTCAAATATGAACTGAACAATGGTCATATGGTATATCGAAGTTATAATCTTCCTTTGGATGAAGGCTATGCGCCTATAGAGGCTGTATTTAACAGAACCGAATATAAGGATGCGATATATCAGGCAGATGAGTATATAGGCAAGAATCTGATAGACAGAATAGAAATCAAGGATGCCGTCTACAATACGGTATTTAAGATGACAGGAACCGACATCGATGAATTCCTCAAGGTATATTATGAAGATCTTATGAATCTTACACTTAATGATCTTGCGACACAGTATCCGATATACAGGCTTTCATCTGTGCGTAATGATGAAGAATACAGCTATATGGATCTGCTTGGAGGATATTATCTGTATCCGAATTTTGACCGCACACTTGCGTTCCTTAAGAACAAGGGAATGACTGTTGATAAGGATCCCAATGAGATTGAGGTTGCAAGGATCGATCATATGGATATCACGGATTATTCGTGGTCCAGTGAAAAAGAAAGAAAGAGTGAGATAAGCGTAAACGGTTACAGTGAGTCAAGTTCATATGCTACTACGGCACAGTATGAAGAGCCTACACATGTCAATTATGTATCCGGAATAGATGATGATATCATAGGACAGATCGCAGACGTTGGTGTAATAGATGGATTTGCATATGTGAACAGCATATTGAAGCCTTATGAAGCAGGTTTAGATATCTTCGTAACATATCAGACGGAAAAGGGATATATGAATAACTTCTATCTTGTTATACCAAAAGGAAAGATGCCGCAGAAGTTGATGGATGATCTTAAAACGGCATATGATGAGCGCGATACTGAAGGTATGAACTATTACAGTACATATACTGAGGGTGCGATCATAGACTGATGACCGAGGAATAAATCCATAACACATCATTTTATAGGGCCTGAGATTGTATAAAGTCTCAGGCCTTTTTACGTTTTAGCCTGTTAAGATCAATCCTGTTGTCTTGAGAATACAGTAAGGGTATAATATTTGATGTATATGTTTCAAAAGGATATGCGCAGATTAAGTAAAGGAGATACGATATGAGATCATGGACAGACAGCAACAATACAGTTATTGCTCTGCAGGGCAGGATCGATTCTACCAATGCCCATGAGATTGAAAGTGAGATCCTTAATATACTCAAAGAAAATGATGACAAAGCTCCCGTATTCGACATGTCGGATCTGTCATATATTTCAAGTGCAGGGCTAAGAGTCCTTATGAAGGTAGCGAAGCTGACTGACAGCAAGCTGAGTCTTACAGAAGTGTCGCCGGAAGTATACGACATATTGGACGTGACGGGCTTCACGGAACTTTTCAAAGTAAGGAAAAAGATGAGGGAGATATCCGTGGATGATCTTCAAGTGATAGGCAAGGGATTCTACGGAACCGTATACAGAATAGATTCGGATACGATCGTCAAAGTTTATGACTCGCCCGATGCCATACATATGATAGAGAATGAGAAGAAGATGGCAAAGATGGCATTTTTAAAGGGTGTACCCACTGCCATCTCCTTTGATATCGTAAAGGTGGGCAACAGTTACGGTTCGGTGTTCGAGCTGCTTAATGCCAAGACTTTCAATGATCTTTTGATAGATGACCCCGATAAGTTTGATGAGATACTTGAAAAATATGTGATACTGATCAAGCAGGTTCACTCAACGGAAGCTGAGCGAGGCGAACTTCCAGCGGCCAAAGATATCTTCTTTGATTATCTTGATGCCATTGAAGACTATGTAAGTGACGATTTAAAAGATGGTTTACATAATTTGATAGAATCCTATGAAGAAGACTGTCATCTGATCCATGGTGATTTTCAGATGAAGAATGTTATGCTCACTGATGATGAGCCGATGCTTATCGATATGGATACGCTTGCGACAGGACAGCCTGTATTTGATCTTCAGGGATTATATGTTACATATCAGGCGTTCAAGGAAGATGAACCGGACAACACATTGAATTTTTTAGGTATCACCGGGCAGATGAGCGACAGGATATGGCAGAGGATCTTAAGTCTGTATTACGATACGGAATATGATAATATACCTGAAAAGACAATGAATGAGATACGTATTCTTGCTTATATACGTTTCCTGTATATCATAGTTGTCTCTGATTTAAAGAACTGTGAGCTGGGCAAATTACGTATCCGCCACTGCGTTGAACATCTTACGGATCTTATAAAGAACTGCAAATAATAAAACACGGAGAATTGACACAATGAACAAAAGCGATGTAATGGAACTTAAGAAAAGATACAAAAAGGAGTCGTGCACCATAAGACGTATGGCAGGGTGTTATGTGGATGCCAATAAGAACAAGGTTCTTAAACTGAATGAAGATTTCCTCAATATGAGAGAAGAAGAATTCTATAAATTCATGGATATTCCAAAAAAAACGATGACCGGTGCGATAGGCAATAATATTTTGGAACTTGATTTTCCTACAGAGGAAGAACAGCCCGGAGGAAAGCAGCATTTCCTTTATGGACTCAGAGCGTCCGCGCTTGATAATGAAGATCTTCTCGACAGATTATATGATCTGATCATAGATGGATACAATTACGTGGGCAATTATCTAATCCTTGTGTTCCACGATGTATATGACGTGATGGCCAAGACTTCAGATAATATCAAGACCGGTGAATCCGATGAAGTATATGATTATCTTTTGGTTTCTGTTTGCCCGGTTGCTCTGTCAAAAGCGGGTTTGGGATACAGACAGGAGGAGAACAGGATCGCTGCACGTATCAGAGACTGGGTAGTCGGAGTTCCGGATCTTGGATTCCTGTTCCCGGCGTTTGATAACAGAAGTGCCGATCTTCACAGAGTTGATTATTTTATAAGAGATGCCAAAGATTCTCATCCTGAATTTGTGGCAGATGTGCTCGGATGCGGACCCAAGAAGACTGCGGCTGAACAGCGCAAGGTCTTTTCTGCCATAGTTAAGCGAGCTTATGCAGGAGCAGAAGAGGAAAGTGAAGAGGCGCTCATTGGTATACAGGAAAGTTTAAATAACCGTATCGAAGCGGAAGAAGCCATGGGCGGAACCGGCATCAGTGTCACCCTTGATGCCTCCACAATAGAGGAGGTTCTTGATGAAAACGGTATAGAAGGCGAACCTGCTCGTATTATAAAAGAAGTCGTGCTTGAGGAATTTGCAGACGAGCTTCCGCCTGCCGCCAATCTTATTGATAATAAGGCATTGGAAAAGAGTGCGAAAGAACGTGAAAAGAAAGAACTGGTAAAAGAGGTTGCTTCTCTGAAAACAGAGATCAAGCGCATGGAAGCTGAGAATATCTCCGGCGATGACGTTAAGACCTATGATGTGGTTGTTCGCGTAAAACCTGAGAAGGCACTGCAGATTCGTTCGCAGGTGATCGGCGATAAGAAATGCCTTGTTATTCCCATGGATGATAACGAGAATGTCAATGTCAATGGTGTTAATACCAAATTATGATTTTAAACCATGATCGCTTCTGATTTTGATATTAAAGAAGAACTGAATAAGCTCCCCAAATCACCGGGTGTATACATCATGCATGACAAAAATGATGATGTGATATATGTTGGTAAGGCCGTTAATCTGTATAGCAGAGTACGGTCTTATTTTCGTGAGAATGTGGGCAGGGGACCGTGGATCGACAGGATGATAAGCTTAATAGCTTATTTTGAATATATTGTAACGGATTCGGAACTCGAAGCACTTGTACTTGAGAACAATCTGATCAAGGAACATCATCCCAAGTACAACACCATGCTTGTGGATGACAAGACTTATCCATATATCAAGGTGACGAATGAGGACTATCCAAAGATTGTTTTTTCGAGAGCCGTAAAAAAAGACAGATCCAGGTATTTCGGCCCATATACATCAGCGGCCGCCGTTAAGGACACCATTGAACTGATCAACAAGTTATACAAGTTGAGAACCTGTAATAACAGGGTCAGTGACGGCAAAAAGACCGTGGACAGACCTTGTCTTAATCATCATATAGGTCAATGCATGGCTCCGTGTCAGGGTAATATCCCCAAAGAAGAGTATCAGAAAAGAGTGGAAAAAGCGGTGGATTTCCTAAACGGTAACTATTCTCCGGTTATTACCATGCTTGAAAATGATATGGCACAGGCCTCAGAATCTCTCGATTTTGAGAAGGCCGCATCACTGCGTGATCTTTTGCATAATGTTAAGCAGATAGCACAAAAGCAGAAAATAGAGAATTCCGACGGAGAGGATCGTGATATAGTCGGCATCTGTCATATGGCTACGGATGCAGTAGTTCAGGTGTTCTTTATCCGTGGCGGAAGGATGATAGGGAGAGAGCACTTTTTTTTGAAGACAAGTGAAGAATCGACGCCCGGGGAGATAACGGACTGCTTTATCAAACAGTATTATGCAGGAACACCCTATATTCCCAAGGAAATATATCTTAAAGAAGAGCCTTCGGAGATCGAACTGATCGAAAACTGGCTCAGTGACAGGAAGGGTTCCAGGGTACACTTTGTGATTCCCAAGATAGGACAGAAGGCAAAACTGGTTGCACTTGCCGCATCCAATGCCTCGCTCATTCTCGAAAAAGATAAGGAACGTATAAAGAGAGAACATGGTCGTACAATAGGAGCCGTAAAGGAGATAGAAGATGTACTGGGCATAAATGGATTGTCCAGAATGGAGGCTTTTGACATATCCAATATATCGGGTTTTGAGAATGTCGGATCCATGGTGGTGTTCGAAGATGGAAGACCCAAACGCAGTGATTATCGTAAGTTTAAGATAAAGACGGTGGCGGGGCCTGATGATTATGCTTGTATGCGGGAAGTATTGACCAGAAGATTCACGCACGGCATGGAAGAAAAGAAAGAACTCGAGAGCAGAGGTGAAGATACGGACTTCGGAAGCTTCACCAGATTTCCGGATGTTATACTCATGGACGGAGGAAAGGGTCAGGTGGGTATTGCGCTTGAGGTACTTGATGAACTCGGATTGAATATTCCTGTATGCGGAATGGTCAAGGATGATAATCACAGAACCAGAGGCCTGTATTATGATAATGTCGAACTTCCGATAGATCGGCGCGGAGAGGGCTTTAAACTGATCACGAGAATACAGGATGAGGCTCACAGATTTGCGATCACATACCACAGAAGCTTAAGAGCCAAGGATCAGGTCAGATCTGTCCTTGATGAGATACCGGGCATAGGGCCGAGCAGACGAAAGGCTCTTATGATGGCATTTGACAGTATAGATGATATAAGACAGGCATCCGTCGAATCATTGAGTCGGGTGAATGGGATACCTGTGAAGGAAGCGGAGATAATATATTCATTTTTCCATGGTGATATGGTAGAATAACAGAGACGTCCAGGAGATGTGAGATGCACCTGTATATGGCATCCGCGCGTATAATTTGAGCAGGAGATTACAATGGCAAGTGTTAAATTAGCAGAGATAATCGAACATGGCAAGCTGGAGAATCTTACCCCGGAGATAGATATCAGGAAGATTAAGATCATTCAGCCGGATATCAACAGACCGGCGTTACAGCTGGCAGGGTATTTTGAGCATTATGAGTCTACCAGACTGCAGATCATAGGATATGTGGAATATACGTATATGGAGAGTCTGCCGGTCAAGAGACAGAAAGAGATATACGAGCAGTTATTATCTTATCCGACTCCCGGAATTGTATTCTGCAGAGAGCTTAAGCCCAATGACCTGTTTAAGAAGACGGCTGTCAAGCATGGAGTTCCGTTGCTTATGACCAAGAAAGCCACGTCGGCATTTACTGCCGAGATCATCAGGTGGCTTAATGTTAAGCTTGCTCCCATGATCTCCGTACATGGAGTGTTGGTGGATGTGTTTGGTGAAGGATTGCTGATCACGGGTGAGAGCGGAATAGGTAAGTCAGAGGCGGCTTTGGAACTTATCAAGAGAGGACACCGTCTTGTTACTGATGACGTGGTGGAGATACGTAAGGTGTCCGACGAGACTCTTATCGGTACGGCACCGGATATCACCAAGCATTTCATAGAGCTTCGTGGTATCGGAATAGTGGATGTTAAGAGTTTGTTCGGTGTATCGAGTGTCAAAGAGTCACAGGGTATCGATCTTGTCATCAGACTTGAAGAGTGGAACAAGGACAAGGATTATGACAGACTTGGGCTTGAAGAAGAATATATAGAATATCTTGGCAACAGAGTGGTATGTCACAATATTCCCATCAGACCCGGACGTAATCTTTCTATCATATGTGAATCTGCGGCTATCAACCACAGACAGAAGAAGATGGGATATAATGCCGCACAGGCTTTGTATGAGAGAGTGCAGAAGTCGCTTGCTCAGAAGCGTGAAGAAGAAGACGAATAAGGATGGAGAATCACATGAGTAAGGTGGTATTTGGCGTTGACGTTGGCGGTACAACGGTAAAAATGGGATATTTCGATCTGGATGGCAATGTTCTCGATAAGTGGGAGATCCCTACGAGAACAGAGGACAATGGTGCAGGTATCATTCCTGATATAGCAGGAAGCATATTGGACAAGCTTGCTCAGAGTGGTATTGATAAATCTGATGTGGCCGGTATCGGCATAGGTATTCCGGGTCCGGTCAAATCGGACGGAACTGTTCCCGTAGCTGTCAATCTCGGATGGAAGGATATTAATGTTAATATAGAATTATCAAAGCTTACGGGGCTTGAAGTAAAGGCGGCCAATGATGCCAATGTAGCTGCGCTCGGAGAGATGTGGCGCGGTGGTGGACAGGGTTATTCAGATGTCGTAGCCGTTACTCTCGGTACAGGAGTTGGCGGCGGTATAATCATAGGAGGCAGGATAGTAAGCGGATCGACAGGTGCAGGAGGAGAGATCGGACACATCCATCTTGAAGATAATGAGACTGAAGCCTGCGGATGTAAGGGACATGGCTGTCTCGAGCAGTATGCGTCAGCCACGGGTATTGTCAGGATTGCCCGTAAAAAGCTCGCAGATTCCGATAAGGCCAGCGTCTTAAGAGAAGGCGAAGTATCTGCCAAAACCGTATGGGATGCGGTCAAGGAAGGTGATGACCTTGCAGTGGAAGTAGCGCATATATATGGAGAGTATCTTGGTAAAGGGCTTGCTGCGGTTGCTGATGTAGTCAATCCGGAGGTGTTTGTTATCGGTGGCGGAGTATCCAAGGCAGGAAAAGTTGTTATAGATTATATGGAGCCGTATTTTGAGAAATATGTATTCCCCGGTGCCAAAGGAGCAAAGTTTGCTTTGGCAAAGCTTGGCAATGATGCGGGAATCTACGGCGCAGCAAAGCTTGTACTTGGAGAATAATACAAGATCATCTGATTATGTGGAATGAAATAGCAGACAAGAGATTAGCAGAGCTCATCCCTGAGAACAGAGTGCTTAGGGATGAGCCTATGTATAAGCACACGACTTTCAAGGTGGGAGGTCCGGCGACTGTATATGTGACAGTGAACGATGAAGACGAACTGATTCGTTTGCTTGATGCAATGAGAGATACGGGAGCGGACTGTTTTATTATAGGGCATGGAAGCAACATCCTTGTGTCAGATAAAGGATATGATGGTCTTATGATAGAAACCGTCAATATGTCGTCTGAGTGCAAAGTCGAGGGTAACAGTATACGTGCGGGAGCCGGCATGATGCTGGGACATCTGGCCATAACGGCCAGAGATAACAGCCTAGCAGGGCTTGAGTTTGCTGCGGGTATACCGGGTACCGTAGGCGGAGCGGTATATATGAATGCCGGAGCATACGGCGGAGAGATCAAGGATGTGATCAGACTTGCCGGAGTCTATGACAGAGAAACCGGTAAGGTATTCGAACTTACAGGAGAAGAACTTAATCTTTCATACAGGCACAGTGTTATCAAGGAGCGCGGTTATGTAGTCCTGTATGCGGTATTTGATCTTATACCCGGTGATCGTAAAGAGATAGAAGTAAAGATAAACGATTATAACTGCAGACGAAGAGAGAAGCAGCCTCTGGAATATCCTTCGGCAGGTTCGACGTTCAAAAGACCCGAAGGATTTTTTGCAGGAGCGCTTATTCAGGAGAGCGGGCTCAAGGGATACAGTGTCGGAGATGCCAAGGTGTCTGATAAACACGCAGGCTTTGTCATTAATAAGGGGCATGCGACAGCTACGGATATATATTGTCTGATACGTGAGGTCAGAGAGAAAGTATATGCTGACACAGGTGTCATGTTGGAACCGGAAGTGGAACTGATAGGAGATTTCGCATAATGCGATCCGGAGGGGTATCATGAGATTTGTTGTTGTGACCGGAATGAGTGGTGGTGGCAAACGAACCGCCATGAAGATGCTTGAGGATATCGGATTTTATTGTGTGGACAATCTTCCGATACCACTTATTGACAAGTTTGTGGAACTTATAGCCACGCCCAACAGTGAGATCCAGAAGGTTGCCCTTGGACTGGATGTAAGGGCCGATCAGAATTTTGCCGATGCCTCCAGGGCGCTTAAGAACCTGAGAGAGAACGGATATATATATGACATAGTCTTTATGGACGCAAGTGATGCCACTCTGGTGAAGCGTTACAAGGAGAGCCGAAGGATACATCCGCTTGCAGTTGCTCCGGATAATCGTATCGAAGACGGTATCAGGAGAGAGCGCAAGATACTTGAAGAGATAAAGAGTGAGGCGGACTATGTTTTTGACACATCGAATCTTCTCACACGCACGCTGAAGGAAGAATTGGACAAGATATTTGTAACCGGAGGAAGTTATAACAGCCTCTTGGTCAACATTTTGTCATTTGGATTCAAGAATGGAATCCCGGCTGATGCGGACATGGTCTTTGACGTGAGATTTCTTCCCAATCCATTTTATATTGACGAGCTTAAGCATCTTACCGGCAAGGACAAAGCGGTCAGAGATTATGTTATGTCTTTTGATGAAGCGGGTACGTTCCTTAATAAGCTTGTTGATATGTTGGAGTTTCTGATTCCTTCATACGTGAAAGAAGGTAAGCATCAGCTTGTTATCGCCATAGGCTGCACGGGTGGTCAGCACAGATCCGTGACTCTGGCAAATGAGTTATATGACAGAATGAAAAATAAGGGCGACTACGGGCTGTCGGTCGACCATAGGGATACGAAGGACTGACATATGTCATTTTCAGCGATTGTAAAAGAAGAGATGAGCGAAGTGATAAGCAGTGCCAGACATTGTCAATTGGCAGAGCTTGCGGCGCTTTTTGAGTTTTCTGTGGATGTCGGGCAGACCGTAAACGGTCATTTTTTTATTGATATACTGACTGACAGTGAGCCCGTAAATAAGAAATTCTTCGCATTATTAAAAAAGACGTACGGGATAGGTTCGAAGAAGGAGCTTGATAAAACCGATATACGCCCGGTGCTTGAAGGATTACGGCTTTTAAAAAACGGTGAACTTGGAAAATCTCTGGGTGAACCTGTGCACGGTGTGCTTCTTAAGCAGTCATGTTGCAGGCGGGCCTTTTTAAGAGGCGCTTATCTCTGCGCAGGATCCATGAGCGACCCGAAGAGAAGCTATCATCTGGAGATCGTATGTGACAACGCCATTCAGACGGCGCAGCTTATTGATGTGATCCGAAGTTTTGATCTGGATGCAAGGAGTACGAGACGTAAAGATAAGTACATAGTATATCTTAAGGAAAGTTCGGCCATAGTTGATTTTTTGGGAGTCTGTGAAGCACACGTTGCTTTGATGGAGATGGAGAATGACAGAATAGTCAAGGAAGTTCGTAATTCGGTCAACAGAAGAGTTAATTGTGAAGCGGCCAATATCACCAAAACTGTTAATGCGGCAGCCAGACAGATAGAGGATATAGAATATTTAAGAGATCACCATGGATTGGATCGACTTCCTCCCGCGCTTAAGGAGATGGCACAGGTAAGACTGGAGAATCCGGATGCGACTTTGCCGGAACTCGGGAAGGCATTTGAGCCGCCGCTTGGCAAGAGCGGAGTCAATCATCGACTCAGAAAGTTGAGTGAGCTTGCAGCAGATGAACGGGTCAAACATGGTGATTTATGACAAATAAAGTTCAAAAAACGCCATAAATATGTAGTTCTTTGTCATTGAAAGTGGTGAGTGGCTACATTATAATGGTGGTGTTTATGATTGGAATAGTCTGATTTAATATCGGACAGAGGAGTGGAGTATGATTAAAAAGGAGATCACCATTAAGTTGGAGAATGGTCTGGAAGCAAGACCTGTTGCCATGCTCGTACAGGTAGCGAGTCAGTATGACAGCACAATATATCTTGAGACTGAAGGCAAGAGAGTCAATGCCAAGAGCATCATGGGTATGATGAGTCTTGGACTGGATGCAGGAGAGAAAATAGTAGCTACTGCGGAAGGAACTGATGAAGAAGCAGCCATAGAAGGAATAGATAATTATCTTAGTGGAAGATGATGTGATATGAGACAGAACGGTGATATCAGAAAACTGCTTTTTGTATACAATCCTGCTTCGGGCAGAGGCCAGATCAGGAGCAGGCTTTTTGATATGATCGATGTTTTTGTCAAAAACGGATATCAGGTGATCGCGTATCCGACGCAGTGCAGCGGAGATGCCAGACGCGTTGTGAAAGAGCGAGAGGATGATATCGCCATGGTGGTATGCAGTGGAGGCGACGGGACTTTGGACGAGGTAGTCTCCGGTATGATGGAGAGCGGGACATGTATTCCGATAGGCTATGTTCCCTCAGGCAGTACCAATGATTTCGCTAAAAGTTTGGGACTGCCCCATTCATTCAAGAAAGCCACGACGGCTGCCATGGAGGGCAGAGAATTTCCCTGCGACATCGGACAGTTCAACGATGACTATTTTGTATATGTTGCTGCTTTTGGAATGTTCACGGATGTTTCGTATGATACGGATCAGCACATGAAGAATCTGCTTGGTCATGCGGCTTATATAATAGAAGGAGCCAAGAGGCTGCCCATAGTTGAATCCTATCACTTTCATATAGAATATACGGATGAGAATGATGATGTCGTGGAGCTGGATGATGATTATCTGCTTGGTATGGTGACCAATTCCACGTCAGTGGGAGGTTTCAAGAATATCACAGGCAAGAGGATATTGCTGGATGACGGAGTGTTTGAGGTCACTCTTATAAGAAAACCGCTTAATCCCATGGATCTTATAATAATATCCGATGCTATTGACGGTAGGACCCAGGATCAGGGTCTTATAGTTCAGTTTAAGGCCAAGAAAGCATCTTTTGTCACGGAAAGTCCGGTGGCGTGGGCGCTTGACGGGGAATATGGCGGAGAGTTTTTAAGAGCGGATATGACCAATCTTAAACATGCAGTATCGATCATGGTTCCCTGATCTTGATAAAAGCGCTATATTTTTATTTCTTTTTGTACTGTATTGTTATATAATGTAGACGTTCGATTTGGCTAACCGTGAGAATACAGCGGATGCGGGGCCAATTCACGTAATAAAATCAACGGAGGTATTAATATGTCATTAGTTACAACAACCGAAATGTTTAAAAAGGCATATGACGGCGGTTACGCAGTAGGCGCATTCAATGTCAATAACATGGAGATCGTACAGGGCATCACTGAGGCAGCCGGCGAGCTTAACAGCCCGGTTATTCTTCAGGTTTCGAAGGGTGCTCGTGCTTATGCCAATCACACATATCTTGTAAAGTTGGTAGAGGCAGCAGTTGAGGAGAATCCTCAGATCCCCATAGCTTTACATCTTGATCACGGTGATACTTTTGAACTGTGTAAGAGCTGTATCGACGGTGGATTTACTTCAGTTATGATCGATGCTTCTTCAAAGTCTTTTGAGGACAACATCGCTCTTACCAAGCAGGTAGTTGAGTATGCTCACGCTCATGGTGTAGTGGTAGAGGCTGAGCTTGGTACTCTTGCAGGTATAGAGGACGAGGTAGTTGTAGAGGCAGGTAAGGAAGCTTATACACGTCCTGAAGAAGTTGAAGAGTTCGTAGACAAGACAGGTTGTGATTCACTTGCGATCGCTATAGGTACATCACATGGTGCTTACAAGTTCACAGCTGCACAGTGCACAAGAAACGCTGACGGAATCCTTGTTCCGCCTCCGCTTAGATTCGACGTTCTCGAAGAGTGCATTAAGAGACTTCCCGGTTTCCCGATCGTTCTTCATGGTTCTTCATCAGTTCCGCAGGAGTTCGTTAAGATGGTTAACCAGTATGGCGGTAACATGCCCGATGCAGTAGGTATCCCTGAGGAACAGTTACGTCAGGCAGCTAAGCTTGCTGTATGTAAGATCAATATCGATTCAGATATCCGTCTTGCTATGACAGGTAACATCCGCAAGTACTTTGCAGAGCATCCCGATCATTTCGATCCTCGTCAGTATCTTAAGCCCGCTCGTCAGGCTGTTAAAGATATGGTTGCTCACAAGATCGTTAACGTTCTTGGTTCAGATGGCAAGGCTTGATAGTGAATATATCAGAATGAATTACCGGCCGGTCCGATTTCGGGCCGGCCTTTTTGTTAATATTTTGTTCATAATTAGTTTTCACTTTTTTCAAAAGGTTTCCTCAATTTGGACATTTTTGAATATTATACTAATCTCATAAGTTGATAGAAACAAAGAAAACTTTTTCATAATAAATGCCAAGTACCGAGTACTTGGCATCCTCCCTTTAATATTGAGATGAAGCTGTGGCAGACACCACAGCTTCTTTCATTGTAATCCTCCAATATGGCAAGATACCGTCATACAAGGCAGGGTTACGGACGATGTTCATCCGGATAAAAGCTATTCATCTGTCAGTAAACACCTTCCTTGTATATGCTGACTGAGAATTCAGAGAGACAAGACTCAGCTTTGACGGTCAAAGAGCTTTTCGTAGTGCCCCAATCGCTGTATGAACTGAAGATCTTCGTTAGGAAAGAACTTCTGAGTGAGAGACAGTTCTGTGACATAATTGATCAGGAACTGCACACATTTGTATATATGACGGTCGGTATGAAGATCATCATATGTGACATTTTCGTTAAACAGATCGGCCACGTCGATATTGAATATGGACGCCATGGCTATCAGTTCAATGGATGTCGGAGCACTCTCGTTGCTTTCATAACGTGAAATGGTAGCGGGACTGACACCCAACAGAATAGCAAGCCCCTCTTGAGTGAGCCGGTTGGCTTTTCTGTACGCGCAGATATTATCTGCGACCTTTTGATTTTTCTCTTTTTCCTCATCTTTCACGATTCCCCTCCTTAATTAAGTAAGTATGATTATGACTGCTTCAAGCTTCCGGCTAACAGCGTGTGTTGGCAGTTACCATGCTGTTTATATTTTTGACAGGAAACCTGACGACATAAGTATACACGCTGGAAAGGGATATGTTTTTCAATTATGCACAACTTCTTGCATATATGAAAAAAATGCATTTTTGTTAAAATCGACGAAACATCAGTTTTTGCTTTTTAGATAAAATTGCACAAAAAAATGACAATTCGCTATAGATTAATTTGCCATTTTCTATTAAAATATTAATTGACGTGTTTTCGGGATACGTTTTCTGAGGAAAAAGCACAGAGTAGCATTGTGCAATATTACGAATCAATGGGAGAAGTAAGCATGGTTTCTAATCAGGTATTACAGAGCACCATAGACGGACTTAAGAGCATAGCCAGGATTGAAGTATGTATAGTCGATGTAGACGGCAAGGTGATAGCTACATCGGATCCTTCGCTGGAACAGTATGGTCCGCAAGCAGTTGAATTTGTGAATTCACCTGCCGACAGTCAGGAATTGTCCGGTTGCCATTTCTTTAAAGTGATAGACGAAGGACAGCTTGAGTATATTTTGGTAGTGAGCGGATCGGGAGAAGATATATATACTCTCGGTAAGATGGCGGCATTCCAGATTCAGGGTCTTATGACGGCATATAAGGAGAGATTTGACAGGGATAACTTTATAAAGAATCTTCTCCTGGACAATCTTTTGCTTGTAGATATATTCAGCAGGGCAAAGAAACTTCATATTCAGCCTGAGGTCAGAAGAGTGGTCATCACGATCGAGAGTGATGCAGAGAAGGCAGGCAGAGTCCTCGAACTTATGCGCACCGGTTATGGTACGAATAATAAGGACTTTATTACTGCCGTTGATGAGAACAATGTCATCATAGTCAAGGATCTTGATACACCTGAGAAGGAAGAAGACATACAGAGATATTGTATGGGATATATGGATATGCTTGAGCGCGGCGGCATAAGCGGCGTGAGAATAGCATACGGAACCGTAGTAGGAGAGCTTAAGGAAGTCAGTCATTCGTATAAAGAAGCGAAGATGGCTCTCGATGTAGGCAAGATATTCTTTGATGACAGATCCATAATCGCATACAGTGAACTTGGAATAGGGCGCCTGATATATCAGCTTCCGATTCCTTTATGCAAGCTCTTTATCAAGGAGATATTTGACGGACAGGGTCCTGATGATTTTGATGAAGAGACTCTTATGACCATAAGTAAGTTCTTCGAGAACAGCCTGAATGTATCCGAGACATCGAGACAGCTCTTTATCCACAGAAATACGCTCGTATATCGTCTGGATAAGCTTCAAAAAGCAACGGGCCTTGATATAAGAGTGTTTGAAGATGCCATTACATTTAAGATCGCATTAATGGTAGTCAAGTATATGAATTATATGGAGACCATGGGATATTAGTGAGGCGGTTTTAGTCAGATACTGATTTTGTATCATATAGAACAATATATAAGGAGAGAAACTTTGGCACTGGGTAAAAAGAAGAAACAAAGAGTAATAGCGGAAGATGATCTTATCGTATTTGATAATGTTACCAAAATATACGAGGATAATGGATCACTCGCGCTCAATGGAATAAGTCTGACGATCAAAAGAGGAGACTTTGTGTTCATAGTCGGAGATAGCGGATCCGGCAAGTCCACTCTTATCAAACTGTTGCTTAGGGAACTTACACCTACATCCGGAGAATTGTATGTGAACGGTATCAACCTAAGCAAGCTAAGACACAGACAGGTTCCCAAATACAGAAGGAATCTCGGCGTAGTGTTCCAGGATTTCCGCCTGCTTAAGGATCGTAATGTTTATGAGAATGTTGCTTTTGCACAGAGAATAGTTCAGACCCCCAACAGGCTGATCAAGCGTAATGTACCTGCCATTTTGTCAATAGTCGGTCTGGCGGGCAAGTATAAGGCGCGTCCCAAGCAGCTTTCGGGTGGAGAACAGCAGAGAGTGGCTTTGGCAAGGGCACTTATTAATAAGCCGCCGATACTTATCTGTGACGAGCCTACAGGTAACCTTGATCCCCGCAATTCATGGGAGATCATGAAACTGCTTGAACAGATCAATAATCGCGGTACGACGATAGTTGTCGTTACACATAACAGAGAGATAGTCAATGAGATGCAGAAGCGTGTCGTGACTATGAAGAAAGGCGTTATAGTCAGCGACGAGGAGAAAGGAGGCTATATCGATGAGAATTAGTACCTTTTTCTATACTCTCAGACAGGGAGTGCGTAATATGTTCAGGAACGCGTGGTTCTCTATGGCGTCCATAGCGACGATCGCGTCATGTCTTCTGCTATTTGGAATATTCTATTCGGTTGTGACCAATTTTACCAATATTGTCAAGAATGCCGAGGCAGGTGTTGCAGTCACGGTTTTTTTTGATGAAGGTTTAACGGATGAGGAGAAGCAGCAGATCGGTGAATTTATTCTCGCCAGAGATGAGGTGTCCAAGATCAACTTTGTAAATGCCGATGATGCATGGAACAGTTTCAAGGAAGAGTATCTCGGTGAGTATGCTGACGGCTTTACCGAGAATCCTTTGGAAGATTCCGAGCATTACGAGATATATATGAAGGATATCTCTATGCAGACCAATCTTGTCAAATATCTTGAGACGCTTCCGGGAGTAAGCCATATCAACAGTTCCCAGCAGACGGCCGATGCTCTTACAGGCGCCAACAAACTTATCAGCTACATATCGGTGGGTATCATAGGCATTCTGCTTGCTGTATCGGTTTTCCTTATCAGCAACACAGTTATGATAGGTATCTCCGTGCGAAGAGAAGAGATAGGCATCATGAAGTATATCGGCGCTACGGATTTCTTCGTCAGAGCTCCTTTCGTTGTAGAGGGTCTTATCATCGGAGTGATCGGAGCAGCCATACCGCTTGCCATTATTTACTTCATATATATCAAAGCCATGGCCATCATAATGGAGAGATTCTCTGTTATAGGTTCGATACTGCAATTCCTTCCGGTTGAGACGGTATTTGCAACTCTTATTCCGGTATCTTTGGGAATCGGAGCGGGAATCGGTCTTGTGGGCAGTTTTATGACGGTCAGAAAGCATCTAAGGGTCTGATTATCGATGTATTCAAAAAAAAGAGGACTTCTAAGTGCATTAATGCTTGTAATCTTCCTGGGTTCCATAGCGAACACAGGCTTACAGGTGCGCGCCGATACCGAGAGCCTGCAGCAGAGTATCAAAGAAAAGCAGGCTGAATTGGAGACGGCTGAAAAAGAGAAAAAGCAGCTTCAAGGTAATATCTCCAATGTCAAAAAGATGGTTGCCGAGCTTGAAAAGGCCAAAGACGATCTTGAAGAATATGTTACGGAGCTTGACGCCGATCTTACTGATATTGAAGCAAGGATTGAAGATCTTAAGCATCTTATAGCCGATAAGGAACAGGAGATAGAAGAAGCGACAGCCGATCTCAACGAAGCGGAAGAGATACAGCATGAACAGTATGAGAGCATGAAGAAACGTATCAAGTTCATGTATGAAAGAGGAGATTCGTTTTATCTTGATATGATCTTTTCTGCAGGATCATTCGCGGAGATGTTAAACAAAGCGGATTATGCCGAGATGCTGTCGGAATATGACACGCGTAAGCTTGAAGAATACAAGGAAACCTGTGAATACATAGCAGCCTGTAAGGCTGACCTTGAGGCAGATATGGAAGTACTCGAGGAAGCCAAGGCTCAGGTAGATGCCGAACAGGAGAATCTCAAGGAACTCATTGATGAGAAGAACGATCAGATAAGTGCCACCGTGTATGATATCAACAACAAAGAGGCAGCGATCAAAGAACTTGAGGCAGATTTGGCGGCACAAACTGCAGCGATCCAGAGCATAGAGCAGGCTATAGCAGAAGAGAGAAGAAAGCTTGCAGAAGAGAGCGGCAGGGTCCTTACATATGATGGCGGTATGTTCAAGTGGCCGGCGCCGTCATATACGAGAATATCGGATGATTACGGTAATCGTATCCATCCCATCCTGGGTGTGCAGCAGTTCCATAACGGTGTGGATATGGCAGCACCTTCCGGTTCTCCGATACTTGCGGCGTATGACGGAGAAGTCGTGGCGGCGGATTATAATGCCTCCATGGGCAATTATGTCATGATAGATCACGGAGACAGCCTATATACGATATATATGCATGCATCGGCGCTGTATGTCTCAAAAGGGGATATTGTCGGTAAGGGTCAGAAGATAGCGGCTGTAGGTTCGACGGGCCGTTCTACGGGTAATCATCTGCATTTTTCAGTTCGTAAGGATGGTTCGTATGTAAGTCCGTGGAATTATCTGTCCAACTAGTTTGACAAAATATTATATATAACTGCGGAGTTTTTCATAATGGAAGAGAATAATAACAATAAAAAGAGCGGGTTTATGACCGGACTGATACTGGGCTTTGTTCTTGCTGCAGGTGTGGTTGTCATTCTGCTCATTCTGTGGAGAGGCGCTTATAAGAGGCTTCTTAGTAATGGAGCAACGGTCAATGGTTCATATGGTTTCACCGGTGAGCTTGTCAATGACAAGATGGTAAGCAAACTCAGAACTTTGGAGTATTTGGTAGACAAATACTATCTTAATGAATACACCGTCGAAGACATGAGAGAGGGCGTATACGAAGGACTGATAGATTCGCTCGGAGACAGATACGGCGAGTACTATACCAAGGAAGAACTCAAGGAAGCCAAGGAAAAATCCAGCGGTACCTTCGGCGGTATCGGAGCATATATAGGATATGATCAGAACAATAACTGCTGTGTAATAGCAGGTACATTTACTGATTCTCCGGCGGAGAAGGCAGGTCTCAGAGAAGGAGATCTGATATATATGGTAGATGGCGAGGATGTAAGCGCCATGGATACCAATGAGGTGGTTAGCCGTGTCAGGGGACCTGAAGGTTCGACGGTTCATATGTCGCTTGTCAGACAGGGATCCGATGATCTTATCGAAGTTGATATCGTCAGGGAGCAGATAGAGAGTGACACCGTATACTCTGAGATGTTGGAGGATAATATAGGGTATATCCAGATAGAAGAATTTGACACGGTGACTTTTGAACAATTCGTGGATGCGCTTGCTGTATTAAAAGGTCAGGGTGCAAAGGGTATCATAATAGATGTGAGAAGTAATCCCGGCGGTAATCTGGATACAGCCTGTGATATAGCAAGATATATCATACCTGAAGGTATCATATGTTACACGGTGGACAAATATGATAACAGAATAGACTATACATCCGATGGAGAGCATGAGTTGGAACTGCCTTTGGTCATGCTTGTGAACGGATATTCTGCAAGTGCGTCGGAGATACTTACGGGAGCGGCCAAAGATCATGGCAAGGCAAGAGTTGTGGGATCGACCACATACGGAAAGGGAATAGTACAGACTATAGTTCCCATAGATGATGGTTCTGCCGTAAAGCTGACGACATGTGCATATTATACTCCCAGCGGAGTGTGCATACACGGCACCGGTATAGAACCGGATGTAGCGGTGGATTTCAACAGCGATGAATACTACAATGAAGGCAAAGACAACCAGCTTGATGCGGCCGTTGAAGAGATGCATAAATTGTGGGAAGAAACCAAGTAGACTTTTGGTGATTATACTTGAAAATGATCTGAAAGTCGTGTCATAATGATGCTAGGTGCAGGTTGGAGGTAGAGACTATGTTCAGACTCAGACCCAATAAAGCAGGCGATAATGATAAGCTGGTTTCCTGGATTGAATCCGGGGAGGATCTTTGTGTCGTCAAAAAGAGCGACGCGAAAAAGAGTGAATTGGACTGTGTCGGAGCCGAGTTGATTTCTGATTTCGTTGGCGGATCGACCGATGATGCTGTTATTCCGGAAGATGAGATCATAAAAGAGATCATAGCAAGGAATCGCTTAAGATATGCTTTCCAGCCTATTGTGGATGCATCCACGGGAGAGGTATTCGGTTATGAGGCATTGATGAGAGCTGATGTGGGTATCAATGTATCTCCGATGACTATCCTTGACTATGCCACGCGTAAGAAAAAGCTTTATGATATAGAGAAACTCACGATCTTTAATACCATGGAATTCTTTGAAAAAAACAAGGAATTGATGGAAGGAAAGAAGATCTTTATCAACAGTATTCCCGGATACCAATTGAATAAGAAAGATTATGCGGAATTTCTCGAGAAATATGGTTCATATTTCAAGGATGTTGTATTGGAGATCACGGAGAATACCGAATTCAAGGATAAGGAACTGAGTGTTCTTCTGGATCGCAGCAGCAGTGCCGGATTTGAACTTGCGATTGATGACTATGGCACAGGCTATTCGAATACGTCGAGTCTTTTAAGTTATCTTCCGACATATCTTAAGATAGACAGACTTCTGATCTCTAATATACATGAGGACAATAAGAAGCAGCATTTTGTCAAGAGTATAATAGAGTTTGCGGACAATTATGGTGTCAGAACGCTTGCAGAAGGTGTAGAGAATGCAGCCGAACTTCAGATGGTCATCGATCTTGGCGTGGATCTGATACAGGGATTCTACACTGCCAAACCGTCATATGACATCATCACTGAGATAGATGAAGATATTAAGGCAGAGATCATAACAGCTTCCGTTAAGGGTAACAATACGGAGCCCCGCAAGGTCTATGCGGTTAATGGAGAACCAGAGCTGCCTATCATGAGGCTTTCACTTGAGAAATATACGGGTATCCTGATAGGATCCGAGGAGTTCACTTTGGTGGGCAATACCAGATATTCGGCAGAGATGTCCATTAAGATCAAGGATGGTACAAAGTGCAGACTTACCCTTCGAGATGTGTTTGTAGAGAGTATACAGGCACTCCCGTGTATAGAACTCGGAATCGGAAGTGAAGTTACTCTGGTGCTTGAAGGTTACAGCAGATTGAATAAATACGGCATCATGGTACCGGAGAGCAGTAAGCTCATTATAGAGGGTGACGGTAATCTTCAGATCAGATCAATGGGCGTGTCAAGTTATGCCATAGGCAATATGTGGAAGTCGAGTGTGGGAGATATCACATGGCGCGGTACGGGATCGCTGGATATTCTTGTAGAAGCCGAGGAAGGTATAGGCATAGGTGGCGGCAGGTTTGGTGATGGCTGCGGAGTTAATCTTTTGGCAGGCATAGTAAGAATTGAGCCGGCATGCGGTAAAGCGATCGCGATAGGTGCAGTTGACGGAGATCCGATGATACTCATAAGTGATTGTAAGCTCCAGCTTGATGTCAAGGTGGAGAAGGGTATAGGTATAGGATGTCTGGAAGGTACACAGAATACCAGGATCAAGAGGGCCAACCTCAATATACTCTGTGCAGGTAATACGATCGGTGCCATCGGTACGATCGAGGAGGCAGAAGGATCCATCAGCGTAGAGAACAGCGAGATATCCATGCTTTCCAACGGACAGCAGCTCTATCTTATTGGCGGTAAGGCCGGTGATCTTAGTATAGTGTTCCTGGATTCATTTATAGATATAAGAGGAGAAGGCAATAGTGTTCTTGCCATAGGTACCAAGGACATGAAGGCCGGCATCAATTCAAGGCAGACAGTATGTAATGTTAAGCTGGCTTCAGGTACTCCGCTTGTATATGGCGCCGCTTCCGAGAATATTACTTTCTGGGGCGGACTACAGAGAGTCAGCGTGAATGAATAGAATATGTATCAGCTTGTAGTAGTTATTCAGTATATCAGCATAATTATCCTTCTTGTAGAGAGTTGGATCGTATTTGTCAATTGGAAAGGCACCTCGCATTCTTTTCTGTTTTTGGCATGCATAGCGACTTTGATCAATAATATAGGATATCTGATGGAACTGAGTGCTGCTACGGAGAATGAGTATTTCCATGCAGTTTGTTTTTCTTATGTCGGAAGAGCATGGATAGTCTATTCCATCTTCAGGTTTATTACTGATTTCATAGGTATCAAGATCCCCAAATTTGCAGTGATCATAGCGGGTGCGGTCAATGTTCTGACAAGTGTTATCGTAGCCACTACAAGAAAGACCGGTCTGTATTATTCCCATATCAGTTTCAGCATACGCAATAAATTTCCCGTTCTTAATCATGACAACGGAATATGGCATCACATCTGGAATACATGGCTTGTGATGTATGTTCTTGCTGCGACCCTTATACTCTTTTTGGCTATTCGCAAAGAGAAAAAAGAGGTTGCCAGAAAGCGTCTTAAGATGGTATTTATGGCTGTGCTCACTCAGGGTATTTTTCTGTGCGTGCAGCTGACAGGTCTGCTTCCGATCACCAAATTTTATGATGTGACAATGTTAAGTTTTCCTGTGGCAGCTGTTTTTATGCTCATAGCCATACTGCGTTACAGTCTGTTGGATTCGGGCTCGCTTGCCAAGGATTACGTTGTAGATAAGCTGTCAGAAGCCATACTGATGGTGGATGATGATAAGTCCATAAGCTATTTTAACCAACCTGCACTTTCTTTATTTCCAAGGATCAAACTCGAAGAAAAGGCAATAGTTGAGGCCCTTGGCAATGCGGTTAAGGATGGAGAACCGATAGGGATCAACAGACGTATATACACCGTAGAGGCTAACCTTTTAAGTAATAACAAAATGGTTGCCGGGACGATTTATTCGCTTACGGATGATACCGATCATTACCGTTACCTTGAGGAACTTGAGGAACAAAAGAAGAAGGCCGATGAGGCCAACAGAGCCAAATCATCTTTCCTTGCCAATATGTCACATGAGATACGAACACCTATCAATGCGGTACTCGGAATGGACGAGATGATACTCAGAGAGAGTGAGGAAAAGAGTATCCGATCTTATGCCAGAGATATAAAGATCGCAGGCAAGACGCTGCTTTCACTTGTCAATGATATCCTGGATTTTTCAAAGATCGAAGAAGGGAAGATGGAGATACTTCCTACACAGTATGAGTTGTCTTCCGTGATCAATGATCTTATCAATATGATCCGATCAAAAGCGGAGAAAAAAGGGCTTAAGGTGGAACTGGACGTTGATCCGGAAGTTCCGCATATATTGTACGGAGATGAGATAAGAATAAAACAGGTTATCACCAATCTGTTGACTAATGCAGTCAAATACACTCATCAGGGAAAGGTGACATTACAGTTTGGGTTTAATAAGCTGTCTGAGAAGCAGATCCTTTTATCAGTGAAAGTATCCGATACGGGTATAGGAATAAAAGAAGAGGACATGGAGAAACTGTTCTCTCCTTTTTCAAGGATTGATGAGAAGAAAAACCGGTCGGTTGAGGGAACCGGTTTGGGTATGAGCATTGTCAGACAGTTACTTGATCTGATGGATAGTAAACTCGAAGTTAAGAGTGTATACGGAGAGGGCTCCGAGTTTTCGTTTGAGATAAAGCAGGATGTGATCCGGTGGGATCCGATGGGTGATATGACGGCACGATTTACGACTGAAGAGGTTGAGACCGATGCCTATCAGGAACTTTTCCATGCACCGGATGCACATATTCTTGTAGTAGATGACACAGAGGTCAATCTTACCGTATTCCAGAATTTGTTAAAAAAGACGGAAGCGGATATAGATGTGGCTATTTCCGGCAGAACGGCGCTGGCAATGGCAGCTGCCAAGCAGTATGATGTGATATTTATCGATCATATGATGCCGGATATGGATGGAATAGAGACACTTAACAGGCTGAAGGAAAACAGTGAGTATCAGGCTGTATATATCGCACTTACCGCCAATGCCGTATCGGGTGCAAGAGAGATGTATCTGGAAGCCGGATTTGCGGATTATATGTCCAAGCCCATAGACGGCAGTAAGTTGGAGAAGATGGTAAGGAAGTATATTCCAAAAGATAAGATACTTTCTGTTTCAGTGTCTTCCCCCAAAACCAATAATGCTGCCTTGTTATCTGCCGGTGAGAATAAGATACTTGTTGTGGATGATGATGAGGTTATTTGTGCTGCGGCCAATCAGATATTGGGCGCTGACTTTAACGTTATAAGTTGCAATGACGGTAAGAGTGCACTGAGCGTAGCCAGAAAGGAACATCCGGAACTTATACTGCTTGATATTAACCTGGGAGGGGTTACCGGATTTGAAGTTCTTCAGATGCTTAAGGAAGATACGACGGTTCGTGACATACCTGTTATGTTCATAACGGCAGATGAAGACAGAGAAAAAGAAAGCCTCGGACTTAAGAACGGTGCCCTTGATTTTATCAGAAAACCCTTTATTCCGGAAGTCCTTCTGCAGAGAAGCAAACGTATCATAAGTTTGTACAGATTCCAGAATGATCTTAAGGGTGAAGTCAGAAAGCAGTCAAGAAGAGCCGAGAGACTTACCAAAGAGATGATGGTGGCTTTGTCACACACCGTTGATGCCAAAGATCACTATACGAAGGGTCATTCTGAGAGAGTAGCAACATATGCAGCCGAGATAGGCAGACGTATGGGTAAGAGTCCGGATGAACAGGTTAAGCTTTATGAGATAGGGCTGTTGCATGATATAGGCAAGATCGGTATTCCGGAGGAGATCATAAATAAGACATCGAGACTTACGGATGAGGAATTTGCCAAGATCAAAGAACATACGGTGATCGGAAATAATATATTAAGAGATATTACTGATATGCCGGAACTGTGTTTCGGATCCAGATCACATCATGAGAGATACGACGGCAGTGGTTATCCGGATGGACTTAAGGGGGATGCTATCCCTGAGATCGCAAGGATCATATGTATTGCGGATTGTTATGATGCCATGACAAGTACGCGTACATATTCAGAACCCAAACCTCAGCAGAAAGTAAGAGATGAGATCGTAAGATGCAGTGGCTCGCAGTTCGATCCTGTTATTGCGCAGATCATGCTTGCAATGATTGATGAAGATACCGAGTACAGGATGAATGAACGTGGCTCTGACAAGAGCATCTGGAAGGGTTATGCACAGTTCTGGGAGACGGACCTAGTAAGGAATGAGACTGTGTCATCTGATGAAGGAAAAGAGGATGAAGCAGTTCCGGATTGGCTTAATGAAGTACCTGAATTGGATATCGGCAGCGGAATAGCCAATTGTGGTTCCGGCGAAAGTTTCCTGTCTGTTCTTAAAGTGTTCCATCAGACAGCAGAACAAAAAGCGGCTGAGATCAGGCAGCTTTATGACGAAGGTGATATAGAGAATTACACCATAAAAGTACATGCACTTAAGAGTTCGGCTCGTATTATAGGAGCAGCTGATCTGTCGGATAAGGCCAAGCAGCTTGAGGCAGCAGGCAAATCAGGCGACTTGGATTATATTCATACCAATACGGCACAACTCTTAGAGGACTATATAGAACTTGATTCCAGGCTTAAAGCGTTGGATACTGATGACAAGGATCTGGAAGAATTGTCCGAAGCCATGCGAAAAGAAGCATTTCAGACGATAGGGGAGATAGCAGACAGTATGGATTTTGGCATGATGGAGCAGGTTCTTAACGATGTAAAGGGATACAGATTATCTGAAGAAGATAGAGGTAATGTTAAGAAGATCGAAGAGATGCTCATGCAACTTGATTGGGATGGCATAATTGAAGTTGTGAAAGGAGTAACGCAATGAGTTATCAGGATATAGACGGAGGGAAGGTACTTGTAGTAAGTGCCACGGACAGTTTTTTGGCGAAGAGTCTTGTGTCCAAGCTTGAGACCAATGGAATCGCTTCCGCTTTTTCCCACGGTGATATTAAAGATCTGGATAAATACAGAAATGAGATCGAACTTATAGTTCTGTTCTTGAGTGAGGACATGGAGGAAATGGTGGATACACTTGTGTATCTTAAGGACTTTGCAAGTGATGCCGATCGCAAATTCATTCTTATAGGAGATTCTGCTGAGCATGATATTGCGACCAAGACCATTTCCGCAACGTTGATTTTGGATTGGTTTAAGCGTCCCCTTGTTATGGATGATCTTTTAAAGTGCATTAACAGATATATGGAGGAGAACACGGGTGAGAACAGGAAAAAGACTGTGCTCATAGTTGATGATGACATTACATACATGCGCACCGTATATGAATGGCTTAAGGATGATTATCATGTCGGCATGGCTTCGAGCGGAGTGCAGGCCATAAGCTACCTTGCAAGGAACAAAGCGGATCTGGTGCTTTTGGATTATGAAATGCCGATCGCAAACGGGCCCCAGGTTCTGCAGATGCTTAAGAGTGATTCAGAGACAGGTCATATTCCGGTAATGTTTTTGACAGGGCACAGTGATAAGGAAAGTGTGCTTTCCGTTGTCGGCCTGAATCCGGCAGATTATCTGCTTAAGACCATAGACAAGGCCAATCTGCTGAAGAAACTGAAGGATTTCTTCGGCTGATGTGGTTGCATTTTGTTGGTAGAAGTGTTAATCTATGAGAAATCAAAGAAAGGCACACATATAGTGTGTGGGTGAGGAAATGAAGATAAGATAATCAGATTTGGTGAACGCGGACTTAGAATTGTGGCCTGAAAGGGTCTGTTTGTGTATGCCGAATTGGATTATCGTATTCATTTTGAAGTCGCCTGTTAAGGATGCTTTTCGGCATATCGTGTCTTCATTTGTACGTGTAATCTGCTTTCGGTATGAAGCAGATTTTTTTATTGGAAATTTGATTCCATAAAAATGCTTTACAGGTATGCGCACATACAATAACGGAGATGAGGTGATGTATATGGCACAGATACAAGTGAATGATCTGACATTTTCTTATGACGGAAATGCCGATGATGTTCTTAAGGATGTGACATTCAATATTGATACGGATTGGAAACTGGGACTTATAGGCAGAAATGGAAAGGGCAAGACTACTTTGCTGAATCTTTTGATGGGACGTTATGAATATCGTGGCAGTATCAAGACAGACACACGATTTGATTATTTCCCATATCAGGTGTCGGAATCTGATCTTACGCAGAATACCGCGGATCTTTTTGAGAAATGGAAACCGCAGATTGAACTTTGGCAGGTGTTGATTCAGATGAGCGATCTTAAGATGGATCCGGAATGTCTGTATCGTCCTTTTGGAACGCTAAGTTTCGGAGAACGCACCAGACTCATGCTTGCAGTGTTGTTCGCAGCAGATAACGAATTTCTCCTGATCGATGAGCCAACCAATCATCTGGATAGCAGGGCACGTGATATCGTGAAAGATTATCTTGTTTCAAAAAAAGGTTTTATTCTTGTTTCACATGACAGAGATCTTCTTGATGGTGTATGTGATCACGTTCTTGTACTGAATCGTTCATCAATAGAGGTTCAGACAGGTAACTTTTCATCCTGGTGGGAGAACAAGGAGAAGAAAGATGCTTTTTCTCAGGCCGAAAATGAGAAGCATCTTAAAGAAATTGGAAAGCTGAGGGTAGCTGTCGACAGAAGCAGCAGATGGGCAGAGAAAAACGAGAATACAAAGATCGGATTTGATCCGATTAAAGAGCCGGAAAGAAATATTTCTACCAGATCATATATAGGTGCCAAGACTAAGAAGATGCAGGCACGTGTAAAATCTTATGAGAAGAGGATCGGTCGTGAGATTGAAGAGAAAGAAGGCTTGCTTCAGGATATCGAGAAGGTGTCTGAACTTAAGTTGGAACCACTGAGATTCCACAAGGAGGTACTTGTCAATGCATATGATATGTCGCTACGGTATGACGGTGTTTCTGAGGAATTGTTCTCCGGATTACGTTTTCAGGTAAAAAGGGGCGATAGAATAATTCTTTCGGGTGATAACGGATGTGGAAAATCGAGTGTACTAAAGGCAATACTTAAGAAACTGAATTATGGTGATTATGCCAAAGGATCCGGATTGCTCATATCCGGTGATCTTGATGTATCATCCGGCATGAAAATATCGTATGTCAATCAGGATACATCATTTTTATCCGGCTCTCTTCGAAAACTCTGTGAGACCCAAGGCCTTAATGAAAGCCTGTTTCTTGCGGTACTAAGACAGCTTGATATTGGGAGGGAGCAGTTTGCAAAGAACATGGAGGATTTTTCCGAGGGTCAAAAAAAGAAAGTCCTGATAGCAGCGAGCCTGGTTACACCTGCGCATCTGTATATATGGGATGAACCGCTCAATTATATCGATGTATTCTCGCGGATGCAGATTGAAAAACTAATCTTGAAGTATGAGCCTACAATGCTGTTGGTCGAACATGATATCAGATTCCAGGAAAAAGTGGGAACAGATATTGTAAATATTTGCATTTAGAGTGTATGATACAATCAATATCAGGCCTTTAAGTATTTTTATGTATATAGATAATGAGATGATGAGACAATGACACGAATTGCAGTATGTGATGATGAGGAGAAGATTCGCAGGGATATAGCCACTAAGGCAGGAAAGGCTATATCCTTTGCCGAGATCAGTCTTTTTGAAAATGGACAGGTACTTGTCGACAGTTTCAAAAAGGCTTCTTTTGATATTGTTCTTTTGGATATTGATATGCCTGAGATAAACGGACTTGATGTCGCCGGGCTTATACAGAATGCAGTTCCTAAACCTCTGATCATTTTTGTCACAAGTCATGATGAACTGGTTTATGACAGCCTTAGATTTCATCCCTTTGGATTTGTAAGGAAGACTCATCTTGAGGAAGAACTGGACCGGGTGTTTGCAGATGCGGTAGCAGAGATGAATTCCAGAGAGAAGAGTATTTCAGTTCATACTGCCCGGGGCGATGTGAGACTAAGGCTTAAAGATGTACTGTACTTTGAAGCAGATGGAAACTACATTAAGGTTTTTGTGAAGGATGAGTCAGATGAAGCCACGTACAGATTCAGAGACACCATGCAGGCTTTGGAAGCGACACTTGTGTCTGATGGTTTTGTGCGTGTTCATAAGGGCTTTTTGGTAAATAGTGAGGCAGTGAAGATATTTAATTCTGATAAATGTATTTTGACAAATGATATGGAAGTCCCCGTAGGACGTTCATTTTGCGATGAAGCCCGCAGAGAATTCATGAGGAGCACGATTAAGTGATCGGAAGAAATAGGAAAACTGAGGCACAGTACGAAGAACTCCTTCAGAAATATGACAGACTTTATGCAATGCATTCCGAACTGGAGTTTCAGATGAAGGAAATAAAAGCCAACACGGACAGTATCAGGGAGCAGGATGAGGAAATCCGAAAGCTTCACGAAAACATACGGGCCATAAAGCATGATATGAAAAATCATCTTATGGTCACACTTTCATACCTGAATGATAATGATCATGAGTCGGCGAAGCAGTACATTTCGCAGATATTAAATAAGTTGAATGCAGTTCACAGTTACATAGAAACAGGAAACTCATTGCTCAATCACATACTGAATGAGAAACTGAGTCTTGCCCGTGATAAGGGAATTGATATTAAGGCAGAGGTTGAGAATCTGGAGTTTAGGAATATGGAAAGCGTAGATTTTTCCGCGCTTTTAACAAATCTTCTTGATAATGCGATTGAGGCAAGTGTTGAGGAGATAGAGATAACTCAAGAAAAAAAGGCTTCCGGCTTTAATCCCGAACTGACAGTTTCCATATCAAAACGGCGTGAATATGAAACTATTGTAGTAAAAAACAAAGTGTCAATATCTGTACTGGAAAGTAATCCTGAGCTTAAAACCTCCAAGGAAGATAAGGAAAATCACGGCAGAGGAGTAGCCCAGATAAGACAGATCACAGAGAGATATAACGGAATGTGCGACTTTTATGAAGAAGACGGATTCTTTGTTGCATGTGCGTTTATCCCTGTATAGTACCGTTCATCCCACATCCCTTGTAAAGAGAAATTACAAGGGATATTCTTGTTTTTGAGATCGATATGATTAATTTTGAAAATGTATCCAAATTCATACTGGAAGATATTTCCTTCAATCTTCCCAAGGGCGAAGTGGTCGGTCTTATCGGTGCAAGCGGTACGGGCAAGACAACTCTTGTAAAGCTTGCAGCCGGGATCCTTAAGCCGGAGCATGGGAGAGTGAGCGTGCTTGGAAAGAATCCTGTATTGAATCGTGGGAAATATTCCACAAGAGTTGGTGTATTCATGACCGGAATACCCGTGCTTTCCGAAAGTGATTCAGCTCTAAACGGAATAGGAATCCTTGCCAAAATGTATGATATTCCGGAATTGGAATTTCAAAAGCGATATGATGAACTGTCACAGCTTTTTGGGTTCAGGACTTATGAAAGAGAGAGGCTTAAGGAACTGTCAGTTGGTCAGAGGAGAAGGATAGAGCTGGCAGCTACATTTATTCCGGAACCGGAACTTCTTCTTTTGGACGAACCGGAGATTGGGTTGGATGAAGAGGCAAAGCAGACTTTGGAAGAAGTGATTAAGGAAAGGGCAGAACGTGGTATGACCGTTCTGATCACATCTCACGATCTACAGAGTATTTCCAATCTCAGTACGAGAATTATGATTCTGTCCCCGAACAGTGGGAAGCATAGCGGAATGATATTCTACGGAACTGAAGATGTGCTGCGACACAGATTTCTTCCTGTCAATCGTATGACAATAAAATACGAAGGCAGTATACCCATGGTGGATGATCTGCCTCTTGTAAAGTACAGCCTTACGCATGATGAATTTATCTGCGAGTATGATGAAAGATATGTTTCGTCGTCGGAGATACTGACGGTTATTATGAAACATACCAGGGTTACAGATATCAAAATTAAGAAACCAGACCTCGAACAGATTATTTTAAGAGAAAGATGAGTCTCAATGTGGAGGAAAAATGAGTTTCATTGAAGTAAGTAACATCAGTAAAACCTATAAGATCAGTAAGCGGAAAAGCGGAGTTCCCGGGATGCTCGCAAATCTGTTTGTGCCCAAATACGAGAATAAGGAAGCTGTTAAGAATGTCAGCTTCAGCATAGAAAAGGGTGAGATGGTCGGTTTTGTAGGCCCAAATGGAGCCGGAAAGTCAACCACCATCAAGATGCTTTCGGGTATCCTGTATCCTGATACCGGAGAGATAAATGTGTCCGGGCTTATTCCATATAAACAGCGCAAAGAATATGTGAGCAGGATTGGCGTAGTCTTTGGTCAGAAATCTCAGCTTCAGTGGGACCTGCCCGTAATAGACAGTTTTGAACTGTTAAAGGCCATTTACAGCATACCTGATGATGTTTATAAGAAGAATCTTGACAGATATATGGAAATGCTGGATATGGATAAGTTTATCAAACAACCGGTAAGACAGCTTTCTCTTGGACAGAGGATGAGAGCGGATATTGCGGCGGCACTTTTACATTCTCCGGAGATAGTATTCTTTGACGAACCAACGATCGGTGTGGATGTTGTGGGTAAGGATGCAATCAGAAATTTTATAAAAGATCTGAATGCTGAGGATGGCGTGACAATGATATTTACTACCCACGATATGCAGGATATAGAGAAAACCTGTAACCGATTGGTGATAATAAGTGAAGGCTCAAAAATATATGATGGAACCTTGGATGGTGTGAGAAAGCTACACGGTTCTTCAAGGCAGTTGGATGTGTACTTCATGAATGATTCTGAGGTGGCAGAGATCCCCGATGTGGAGATTGTAGAAGTGGATAAGAGACACAGTCAGTTTATCTTTGACGGTAAGAAGGTACATATAAATGACCTTATGAGCCATCTGCTTGGAACCTATAATGTAAAAGATATTAATATTTCCGAGCCTGATATAGAGAGTATCATAAGAAAGATTTACAGCAGAGAGAAGGTGGCGGGATGAGATTATCAGCATACTATGCATATGCAAAGAAACAGTTTCTCTCAAGAAGCGCCTACAGATTTGATCATCTGATGGGGATTCTGTCGACTTGTCTTCAGTTTTTTATCTTTTACGAAATATACCGGACCCTTTACGGATCAAAGGAGAGTGTTGATGGTATTACAATGTCCATGATAACAACGAATTTCGTTCTGTCGCTTGGACTCAGTGCCATTTTTTCACCGAATGATTATTTTGTACCGGGCAGGATCTGGGATGGAAGTATATCGACAGAACTTCTTCGCCCTATGAGCTTTAAGGGCAGAATGATAGCCGAAAATGTAGGTGATGCCTGCTTTAATCTTATATTCAAATTTATACCGGTTCTGCTGATAGCAATATTCACTACCGGAATGGAAAAGCCTGCAGGAATTGGAAACATGATCCTTTTTTTGATAAGCGCTATTCTGGGCTATGGAGTTCTTTGGACCATCAGTTTTCTGGTTCAGATGACGGCCTTCTGGCTTATAAATATCTGGAGTCTGATAACCATAAAGGATGTTTTTGTAAATGTCCTTTCAGGGATGATGATTCCTCTTTGGTTTATGCCGGACTGGATGGCAGGAGTTATAAAGTTTACACCATTTGCTTCAATATATTTCACTCCGGTTCAGATCTACCTCGGACAGCTCAGTATATCGGAGATAGTATTTAAATGTGGCGTTCAGCTTTTCTGGACGGTGATCATATATGCACTTGGAAATGTTCTCTGGAACAAGGGACAGAAGAAACTTGTGGTACAGGGAGGTTAGGCTATGAGAGATACGATACATTTGGTGGCTGTTTACAGCAAGACAACAATGAGAGCCTGGTTCCAGTACAGAGTGGATGCCTTTCTCAAATCTCTGGCAGTATTCTTAAGAGAAGCAACCGGAATAATAGTAGTATTCTTCACTTTGCTGAAATTTGATACTCTTGGCGGATGGAATATATATGAAATGTTGTTCCTGTTCAGTATACTTTTTTTGACCTATGGAATAATGATCATATTCTTTACCGGACTCAGGGACTTTGGAAAGACAGTAAGAGACGGAAGTTTTGACAGGTTTCTGCTTCGCCCGAGAGGACTTCTGTTTCAGATCATATTTGTCAATTCGGACTGGTTTGCGGCTTTGGGACACGGTGGCCTGGGAATAGCACTTTTTCTGATTTCGGCCGGAAAAGCAGGTATAAATTGGAATGTGCAAAATGCTTTATATTATGTATTTACAATTGCCGGTGGCGTACTGATACAGGGAGCGATATTTCTTTTTATTGCAGTACTGAATATTTACCTGCTTCAGACTGACAGTCTGAAGGAAATGCTATACTGGAACATGCGAAAGTTTGCCGGATATCCGATCAGCATATTCCATAAGATCATTCAGACATTGATGATCTATGTAATGCCCTTTGCATTTGTGAATTATTTTCCTGCACAGTATCTTCTTCGAAAAGATGATATGAACAGTTATCCGGAAATCTTTATGTATATCACACCGATTGTCGGAATAGTGATGTATCTTGTGGCATATGCATTCTGGAGATTCTCGATCAGATATTATAAGAGTTCCGGAAACTAAATGCGTACAGGGGCCGGATAAGCATACGCCAATTGAGAAAAATGCGAACAAATGTTCAGAAATGTATAGACGTAAGTCTCAAAGAATGGTACACTACAAGATGTGTACCATTCTTGTTTTGTGAGGATTATATACGATAATGAACTTTGAATTACACTCCGATTATAAACCTACAGGCGACCAGCCGCAGGCTATAAAGGAATTAGTTGAGGGCTTCAAAGCGGGCAACCAGTTTGAGACCTTACTTGGCGTGACGGGATCGGGTAAGACGTTTACGATGGCGAATGTCATCGCACAGTTGCAGAAGCCAACACTCATAATCAGTCATAATAAGACTCTTGCAGGGCAGCTTTACTCGGAGATGAAGGAATTCTTCCCCAATAATGCCGTGGAGTACTTCGTGTCCTACTACGACTATTACCAACCGGAGGCGTATGTGCCGTCTTCGGATACATATATTGCCAAGGATTCGTCTGTTAATGATGAGATAGACAAGTTACGTCTGTCTGCTACGGCATCACTCACTGAGAGACGTGACGTGATAGTTGTGTCGAGTGTCAGTTGCATATATGGCCTGGGCAGTCCGGATGACTATAAAGAATTGATAGTATCTCTTCGCCCGGGACAGACCAAAGACAGAGATCATGTTATCAGAGAACTGATAGACTTAAGATATGAACGCAATGACAATGATATTGAGCGCGCGACTTTCAGAGTCAGAGGAGATACTGTAGAGATATATCCGGCGCAGGGCGGGGACAGTCTCATAAGAGTAGAGTTTTTCGGAGATGAGATAGACAGGATATCTGAAGTGGATCCCATTACCGGGCGAATGAAGAACACTCTCGAGCATATTGCTATCTTTCCTGCTTCACATTATGTTATTCCGCCGGATAAGATCAATGCGGCTTGTGACAGAATAGAAGCGGAATTAAAAGAAAGAGTAGATTTTTTTAAGCATTCAGACAAGCTTATTGAAGCACAACGCATATCAGAGCGGACCAATTTTGACCTGGAGATGTTAAGGGAGACCGGATTCTGTTCGGGCATAGAGAATTATTCCGCTCCCATGAGCGGTCGTAAGCCCGGTGAGAGACCAATGTGTCTGCTGGATTATTTTGACGATTTTTTGCTCATTATAGATGAGAGCCACATTTCTGTGCCCCAGATCGGTGGAATGTATGCAGGTGACAGATCGAGGAAGACTACACTTGTCGATTATGGATTCAGACTGCCGTCGGCTCTTGACAACAGACCGTTAAGTTTTACGGAATTCGAGGATCATTTGGACCAGGTTCTTTTTGTTTCTGCAACGCCGGGAGAATACGAGGCGGAACACGAACTCCTGCGCGCTGAGCAGGTTATAAGACCTACAGGACTTCTGGATCCTGAAGTGTCTGTCAGACCTATAGCCGGACAGATAGATGACCTGATAAGTGAGATAAGAAAAGAGACAGCTAAGAAGGGCAAGGTCATGATCACGACTCTTACCAAGCATATGGCGGAAGATCTCACGGATTATCTTAAGGAAGTAGGCATCAGGGTTAAATATCTTCATTCGGATATAGATACACTTGAGAGAGCACAGATAATCAGAGACCTGAGACTGGACGTGTTCGATGTATTGATAGGTATCAATCTGTTAAGAGAAGGACTCGATATTCCTGAAGTTACGCTGGTGGCCATACTTGATGCTGATAAGGAGGGCTTCTTAAGATCCGAGACTTCGCTCATACAGACCATAGGACGTGCGGCACGTAACAGTGGCGGACATGTCATAATGTATGCGGACAACATGACCGATTCCATGAAGAAAGCTATCGGAGAGACTGACAGAAGACGTGGTATACAGCAGAGATACAATGAAGAGCACGGCATCACTCCGACTACCATACAGAAGGCGGTAAGGGAACTTATCAGCATCACCAAAGAGATCACCGGGGAAGAAGCGAAGTTTACCAAGGATCCGGAGAGTATGTCTGAAGGAGAGATAAAGAAATTGCTTGATAAGATGGAGAAGCAGATGCGTAAAGCGGCGGCGGAACTTGACTTTGAGACGGCAGCAGAATTAAGAGATAAGATTGTAGAACTTCGCGAGTACGTAAAGAAGTACTGATTGTAGTTTATGAATGTAATGTACGGAGTATGATATATGGCTGATGTGATTAAGATTCGAGGTGCATATGAGCACAATCTGAAGGGTATAGATGTTGATATTCCGAGAGATAAATTTGTGGTACTGACAGGACTGTCAGGATCTGGCAAGTCTTCTCTGGCATTTGATACCATTTACGCTGAAGGGCAGCGAAGATATATGGAATCCATATCAAGCTACGCCAGACAGTTTTTGGGACAGATGGAGAAGCCCAATGTTGAATTGATAGAGGGACTTTCACCGGCTATATCCATAGACCAGAAATCTACCAATCGCAACCCCAGATCCACCGTGGGAACGGTTACTGAGATATATGACTATCTCAGACTCCTGTATGCCCGTATAGGCATTCCGCATTGCCCAAAGTGTGGCAAACCCATATCCAAGCAGACAGTCGATCAGATGGTCGATCAGCTGATGACCATGGCTGAAGGTACCAAACTGCAGGTGCTGGCGCCTGTTGTCAGAGGCAAAAAGGGACGACATGAGAAAGTGATAGAGAGTGCCAGAAAGAGCGGATTTGTAAGAGTCAGAGTGGATGGTAATATCTACGATCTTTCAGAAGATATCGAACTTGATAAGAATATCAAGCACAATATTGAGATCATTGTAGACAGGGCGGTGATCAGAGAAGGGTCACAGTCTCGACTGGCAGACTCTTTGGAAAGTGCACTGTCTCTCAGCGAAGGACTGGTCGAGATAGATGTGGTGGAAGGAGATACACTTACTTTTTCTGACAGTCTGGCCTGCCCCGATTGTGGGATAAGTGTGAGCGAGATAGAGCCAAGGAGTTTCTCTTTTAACAATCCTTACGGTGCATGTCCTGAATGTGCAGGACTTGGTTATAATATGGAATTTGACCCGGAGCTGCTTATTCCTGACAGATCATTGAGCATCAGTGAAGGAGCCATATCGTGTACCGGATGGCAGTCGAGCAATAAGCCGGGCAGTTTTACACATGCACTTTTGGAGGCATTATCAAAGGCGTATAAGTTTTCTTTGGATACTCCTTTTGAGAAGATATCGGCGCCTGTTCAGGATATGCTCATATACGGAACGGGATCCAAGGAAGTTATAGTTCACTATGAAGGACAGAGAGGTGTCGGAGATTACCCGATGGTCTTCGAAGGGCTTATCCGCAATATGATGCGCAGATACCGGGAGACTTTTTCCGACAGTATGAAACAGGAATATGAGGAACTGATGAGTATCACTCCATGTACGGCATGTAACGGTATGAGACTTAAGGCTGATTCGCTTGCCGTGACTATATCGGACAGGAATATATATGAGATTACCACTATGCCTATAAAGGAACTTCAGGATTTCCTTCTTGGACTTAAGCTCAGTGAGACGGAGAAGCTTATCGGCAAACAGGTATTAAAAGAGATCAATGCCAGAGTTGGTTTCCTGGTGGATGTCGGACTCGAGTACCTTACGCTTGCAAGAGGGGCATCTACTCTGTCGGGAGGTGAAGCTCAGCGAATCAGGTTGGCTACACAGATCGGCTCGGGACTTGTGGGTGTATGTTATATATTGGATGAGCCAAGTATCGGCCTGCACCAGAGGGACAATGATAAATTGCTCAATACCCTTAAGCATCTAAGAGACCTGGGCAATACCCTCATAGTGGTTGAGCACGATGAAGATACCATGAGAGCGGCTGACTGCATAGTAGATATCGGACCGGGTGCAGGAAGTCATGGCGGAGAGGTGGTTGCCGTCGGAACAGCCGAGGAGATCATGAAGTCGGACAGGTCCATCACAGGTCAGTATTTAAGTGGCAGGCTAAAAATAGATGTTCCGGATAAGAGATGCAAGCCGACAGGATTTATTAAGGTTCGTGGAGCAAGAGAGAATAATCTTAAAGGTATAGATGTGGATATTCCGCTCGGAGTTATGACATGTGTGACCGGAGTATCGGGTTCGGGCAAGAGTTCGCTTGTCAATGAGATATTGTATAAGAGTCTGGCTAAGAAGCTTAACAGAGCCAGGACTATTGCCGGAAAGCATGACGGAATAGACGGAACTGAGCAGCTGGATAAGATAATAGCCATTGACCAGTCGCCGATCGGAAGGACTCCCAGGTCCAACCCTGCGACTTACACAGGGATGTTTGATCTGATAAGAGATCTTTATGCGGAGACTGCTGACGCCAAAGCGCGAGGATACAGCAAGGGGAGATTTTCTTTTAATGTTAAAGGCGGGCGATGTGAGGCCTGTTCGGGTGACGGTATAGTCAAGATAGAGATGCATTTCCTTCCTGATGTGTATGTGCCCTGTGAGGTGTGTAAAGGAAAGCGATACAACAGGGAGACGCTTGAGGTCAGATATAAGGGTAAGAGCATATTTGATGTGCTTGATATGACTGTAGATGAAGCACTTGGATTCTTTGACAAGGTTCCGAAGATAAGAAATAAAGTTCAGACACTTTACGATGTGGGACTTGGATATGTTAAACTCGGTCAGCCGTCCACCACTCTTTCGGGAGGTGAAGCACAGAGGATCAAACTTGCTTCGGAACTTAGCAGAAGATCGACGGGCAATACCATCTATATATTGGATGAGCCGACGACGGGCCTTCATTTTGCTGATGTTGCCAAGCTTATAGAGATACTTAAAAAACTTGTAGAAGGCGGGAATACCGTAGTGGTCATTGAGCATAATCTCGATGTTATAAAAACCGCGGACTACATCATAGACTTAGGGCCTGAAGGCGGAGAAGGCGGAGGGACCATAGTTGCTACAGGTACACCGGAGCAGGTTGCAAAGGTTAAGAAGTCATATACGGGACGTTATATAGACAATATACTAAAAAAAGAAAAGAACTCTAAAGAAAAAGCATAAATCGACCGATAAGGTATATAGAACGCATGGATGCATTTGCTGCGGGACGGAATCCCGAGATGCATCTGTGCGTATTTTTTGCCTTTTAAGGTTTACCTCTTTTCTATTGAGCGAGTTTTTAGTATAATAACTTGGTTAAGTAGTTTCTATTGAGAAAGAGGTAATGGCATGCAAGGCACAGATATAGGAATCGATTTGGGAACGGCGAGCGTTCTGGTATATATAAGAGGTAAGGGCGTAGTACTCAAGGAGCCCTCAGTAGTAGCATTTGACGTAGACACACAGAAGATACTGGCCATCGGAGAGGATGCCAGACTCATGATAGGACGTACACCGGGTAAGATCACGGCAGTAAGACCTTTGAGAGAGGGTGTTATATCCGATTACTCTGTTACAGAGAAGATGCTTAAGTACTTCATCCAGAAGGCAGTCGGCAGAAGAAGTTTAAGAAAGCCCAGAATAGCGGTATGTGTTCCAAGCGGAGTTACGGAAGTCGAGAAGAAGGCCGTTGAGGATGCGACATATCAGGCAGGCGCAAGAGACGTTAAGATCATAGAAGAGCCGATAGCGGCAGCTATAGGAGCGGGTATAGATATATCCAAGCCGTGTGGCAACATGATCGTTGATATAGGTGGCGGTACTACGGACATAGCCGTTATTTCATTGGGTAATTCCGTGGTCAGCACTTCGATCAAGGTGGCCGGAGATGATTTTGATGATGCGATCATCAGGCATATCCGTAAGAATTACAATATCCTCATCGGTGAGAGAATGGCTGAGGATATCAAGATCAATGTCGGATCTGCATATAAGAGAGCAGAGAAGACCTCGTACGAAGTAAAGGGACGAAATGTCCTTACAGGATTACCTGAGAAGCGTGTTATCACTTCGGATGATATGGAGGTGGCGCTCAGGGAGCCCACAGGCAAGATCGTGGATGCGATACACAATGTACTTGAGATCACACCTCCGGAACTTGCAGCAGACATAGTAGATAAGGGAATTGTGCTGACAGGCGGCGGAAGTTTGTTAAGCGGACTTGAAGATCTTATACAGTCCAAGACGAACATCCCTACCATTACGGCAGAGGATCCCATGAAGGTTGTGGCTATCGGAACAGGAAGATTTGTGGAATTCCTCGCCGGTTACAGAGAAGATTAGCCGTAACGACTGACAGGAGAGAATTATATGGTTAAAGGCTTGTACACTGCTTATACAGGCATGATCAATGAGCAGAACAGAATGGATGTGTTGACCAACAATCTGGCCAATGTAGACACCAATGGTTTCAAGAAAGAAGGAGCCACCAGCCAGGCCTTTGATTCTCTTTTGGCGCTTAAGATAAAGGATGCTTCCGAGAATCCCAATCTTCCGAAGAACATTGGCATGGCCAATCTCGGTGTCAAGGTTGGAGAGAATTATACGGACTATTCTCAGGGCGCATTCAAAGTTACTGACAGGCCGTATGACGTTGCTTTGGCAGGCGACGGTTTCTTTAATATCGAATACACCAATAAAGCCGGGGAAACCAGTACGATGTACTCAAGAGACGGAGCCTTTGTGATCAATACACAGGGTTATCTGGTCAACAAGGATGGAGACTATGTACTTGGTCAGAACGGACGTATCAAGCTTGATCCCACTCAGGATATTCAGATCGATAAGATGGGTAATATTTCGCAGAACGGTGCGAGAGTGGCTCAGATCAAGATCACGGATTTCACGGATTACAATTATATAGAACACTTCGGTGAGAACTATTATCGTACTGTAGAAGGTGCGACTGAGAAGCCGGCCGAAGCTACTTTTAATCAGGGTTATATTGAGACATCCAATGTACAGGTAGTTCAGGAGATGGTAGATATGATAGCCGTTTCCAGACAGTATGAGAGTAATCAGAGGATAATCACTACGATAGACGGTACTCTGCAGATTGCCTCACAGCAGTTAGGTAAGGTATAAGCAGATAGATCGGAGGTATTATGGTAAGATCTCTTTGGTCGGCAGCGACCGGAATGATAGCACAGCAGACTAATCTGGATACGATTGCCAACAATCTTTCCAATGTCAATTCAACAGGATACAAGACAGAGGTGGCTGAGTTTAAGTCACTTTTATATCAGACCATGCAGACTGAGACTACGACTGCCAATGGTGCACAGAAGCCAATAAGTGCACAGGTCGGACTCGGTGTACGTAATTCATCGATCACGACTGTGTTTAAGCAGGGCTCATTGCTTGCATCGGAATCTGATACGGCTTTTGCCATAGAAGGAAAAGGACTCTTTGCGGTAAGGGGCGAGGATGGCGTCGTTAAATATACGAGAAACGGTGATTTCAGATTCAGCATGGGGCAGGGAAATACGATCGTTTTGTGTACGTCGGGAGGACTTCCCGTACTGGATACCAATGGAAGGAACATTACCATCAATACCAATCAGTACGTTCCCAATAAGATCACTGTTGATGCCAACGGTAATCTCTGCTACCCTGATGCGACCAACAATCCGCAGCCTATCGGGATCAAGATAGGTTTGTATCAGTTTAATAATCCATCGGGTCTTAAAAAGACGAGCGATACATTGTACATACCCACCGCAGCCAGTGGGACGGCCATGAATGAAGCCACCAACAATAATCTCGAGAAGAGCGTAATCAGACAGGGATACCTGGAAGGATCGGGAGTACAGGTAGTGGATGAGATGGTCAACATGATCGTAGCCCAGCGTGCATACGAGATGAACAGTAAGGCCATCACCACCACAGATCAGATGATGGAGCTTGCTAACAATCTGAAGCGATAAGCAGGATAATAGTATCAAGCCTGCATGCTAGCATGCAAGGCGCAGATAATATTAGACTGCAAGGTTCATGAGCGAAGCCGAAGGCGGAGCGAATGAAGCTTAGCTGCGAAGCAGCCTATCGCGTGGGATAGGTGGGATAGGAGCATAATATGAGCACAATAGACACCAGCAATATTACATCCATATATTCGGAATATGCGGCACAGACAGCCAAAGATGTTCAGGCAGATAAGTTAAAAAGTGTAGCCAAGGATGCCGGATCTGCAGCTACGGACAAGGAACTCATGGATGCCTGCAAGCAGTTTGAAGCATATTTCCTTGAGCAGGTTTTTAAACAGATGTCCAAGACTGTCAATATCGGCGGCACATTCAATGATCAGCCGACATCCAATCTTGTGGATTTCTTTAAGGATAATACCATTCAGGAACTTGCCACAAAATCCACAGAGACTAACAGTCTGGGACTGGCGCAGATGTTATATGAACAGATGAAACGTAACGTGCAGGGTTCGGATATTCCTCCTGCAGTAGAGGTAAAGGATACAGAGGCTTAACACACAAGACTCGTCTTGCCTTACATACAGAGGTCTTCCGTGAGGAAGGCCTCTTTTTCTGTCCATATACTGGCTATAAACGATCATTTTTGCTACAATACACATTATGGAAAAATATGAAGGATATATAGACCATTTTCTGTTTCAGAAAGAGGAAAATGGCTATGGAGTATTTGAACTGGATACGGAAGACGATGATATAATCTGTGTCGGATATTTTCCGGGGTTGGGACAGGGTGAGACTGTCGAGGTGACGGGTGAATGGACCGTTCATCCGACCTATGGCCCGCAGCTTAAGTGCAGCGGCTGGAAGACGGTTGAACCGTCTGATATCGTGGATATAGAACGGTATCTTGCATCAGGATCCATTAAGGGTGTCGGACCTACGATAGCCAAGCGTATTATCAAGAAATTCGGTAAAGAATCCCTTGCTATAATTGAAAAAGAGCCGGAGAGGCTTGTGGAAATCAAAGGCATAAGCGAGAGAATGGCCATGGATATTGCCACGCAGACCGCCAGACACAGAGACTTAAGAGACGCCATAATGATGTTGGGTAAATACGGCATAAGCAATACGATGGCGCTTAAGCTCTATAATATCTATGGTGCGACGATATCAATAATCGTGACACACAACCCTTATCAGCTGGCGGAGGATGTAGAGGGAATCGGTTTTAAAAAAGCTGATGAGATCGCGTCAAAAAGCGGGATAGCCTCTGATTCTCAGTACAGAGTTCAGAGTGGGATCAAATACGTTTTGAACTATGCGTCGGCAGACGGCCATACGTATGTCCCGATGGATGAACTGATATCTCGGGCTTATCAGCTTCTTGGGGTGTCAGAAGATATAATCAAAAGAGAGATCCCCAACCTCATAATAGACAAGCAGTTGATTGTTAAGACTGAAGACGGAACCGAAAATGTGTACAGCAATATGATGTATTTTGAAGAACTCGGGTGCGCCCGTATGCTTCATGACCTAAATGACACCATATCCGGAGTTAAGGAAGATATAATAGCCGACAGAATATCGCAGACAGAAGCGGAACTTGGAATAGAACTCGATACACTTCAGAAAGAGGCAGTAAAAGGAGCGATACAAAACGGGGTGTTCATACTTACCGGAGGCCCGGGCACAGGTAAGACCACCACGATCAATGCCATGCTTAAGCTCTTTGAAGCAGACAGACTGAATATCATGCTGGCAGCGCCCACGGGCCGTGCAGCCAAGAGGATGACCGAGACCACGGGATATGAATCCAAAACGATACACAGACTTCTTGAACTGAACGGAGCGATAGCTGACGATGATAACGGTGCATCCCGTCGTATAAGATTTGAGAGAAATGAGACTAACCCGATCGAAGCGGATGTAGTGATAATCGATGAGACTTCCATGGTGGATATTCATCTGTTTTACGCGCTGTTAAAAGCATTGAAGCCGGGATGCAGACTGATAATGGTGGGAGATTATAATCAGCTTCCGAGTGTTGGACCGGGACAGGTACTTCATGATCTGATAGCTTCTAAATGCTTTGCCTGTGTGGAACTGGGCAAGATATTCAGACAGTCCGAACAGAGCGATATCGTGGTCAATGCGCATAAGATTAAAAACGGTATAGATATCGCACTTGACAATAAGAGCAGAGATTTCTTCTTTCTTGAAAGAAATGACACTGATGTCATATATAAACATATGGTTCAACTCATCACCGAAAAACTCCCTGGATATGTCGGAGCATCGTCCATGCAGATACAGGTGCTTACGCCTACAAGGATAGGCGCGCTTGGTGTGGAGAAACTTAATAAGATACTTCAGAAATATATTAATCCGCCGTCGCATGATAAAGCTGAATACACCTTCGGAGAAAATGTTTTCAGGGAAGGTGACAAGATAATGCAGACCAAGAATAATTACAATCTGCAGTGGGAGATCATCGGCAATTATGGTATTACCGCAGATTCAGGCACGGGAGTTTTTAACGGTGACATAGGGATAGTGACTGAGATCAACAGATCACTCCAATGCATCAGAGTTGACTATGATGACGGCAAAAAGGTAGAATATCCATTCAGTGAATTGGATCAGCTTGAACTGGCATATGCCGTAACCATACATAAATCTCAGGGCAGCGAATATCCGGCGGTGGTCATGCCTTTGTTGGATGGGCCCAGACCGCTGCTTAACAGGAATCTGCTGTATACCGGAGTTACCAGAGCACAAAAATGCGTTACCATACTGGGGAGTCGTGGTACGCTGACGACCATGATACATAATGAAAGTGAGAACAGTCGTTACACGGGATTAACCGCACGTATAAGAGAAACAGAAGGAGGTTCATGAATATACGTTGGTTGATTGATGCGGTATTTCCAAGGAGATGTGCCGTATGTGACGAAGTGATCGAAGGCGGGCGTCTTGTCTGTGACAGATGTGCGGCTACGATCAGACCCATCCGGGGTGACACCTGCATCAAATGCGGTAAACCATTAAAGGACTCTGAGAGACTGCATTGCTACGACTGCAGCAGAAAGATCCATTATTACGACAGAGGATACGCTGTATTTGAATACGCGGATATCAAGCAGAGTCTGTACCGTTTTAAGTATGCAGGAAGGGCAGAGTATGCGGGATTCTATGCCACCATGACGAGTGAATACATAGGAGATGTATTGAAAAAATTAGGCGCTGAAGCGCTTATTCCCGTACCTATCCATAGAACAAGGTTGGCCAAGAGGGGATATAATCAGGCAAAAGAGTACGCCAAAGAGCTGTCAAAGCATCTTGACATACCTGTATACAGCAAGCTGATAATTCGAAAGAAAGCCACGGTACCGCTTAAGAAATTGGCTGAAAACGAGCGGAAGAATAATCTAAAAAAGGCTTTTATAATTGCGTCAAATGTTGTAAAATTAAAGTCAATTATAATAGTTGATGACATATATACTACCGGTGCCACGATTGATGAAGTGGCAAGGCTTTTTAAGGAAGCCGGAGTTGAACATATCTTTTTTGTTACAGTGGCTGTCGGCTCCGGATTGTAGACTAATGGAGGTTGGTGTATGAATGTTCGTAATTGCAGAAGATGTAAGAGATTGTTCAATTATGTTGTAGGTCCCATTATTTGTCCTGCATGCAGAGATGAGATGGAGCAGGAGTTCCAGAAGGTTAAGAAATACGTTCAGGAACATGCACATTGTGATATCAGAACAGTATCGGAAGAGTGCGAAGTGGATCCCAATCAGATCAGACAGTGGGTCAGAGAAGAGAGATTGGAATTTGCGGACGATTCGGCAGTAGGCCTCAATTGTGAGAGATGTGGAAGATCGATCAAGTCAGGTCGTTTCTGCGAGGCATGTAAGAAGGATATGGCCAATACATTCGGCAATTCTATCAAGCCGGCAACACCTGTGCAGCAGGCTCCTCAGAAGGATAAGAGAGAAAGCCCGAAGATGCGATTCCTTGATTCATAAGGAACCGTGTGTCCGGATCACACAATAGACAGAGATTCAGATGATTGATGAGAATAAGGTCATTCTTATGACCAAGCTGGCTGCTTACGAGCAGGGCGAAGGTAAAAAGTACACATCGATAGCCGGATATTTCCGTACGGACTATGTAAGCTCATATCTGCTTGGCTCGATCATAGCCGGGACATTGGCTTTTGCAGCGGTTGTAGGCGTATATATATTCTATTCTTTTGAGACGATCATGGAGAATGTATACGAGACGGATTTCATGGCGTTGGGCAAGAAAGTGGGCACCTACTACCTGGTGTTTATGGGGATATATCTGCTGCTTACATATATTCTTGCATTATACAGATACAGTAAAGCCAAGAGCAGCCTTAAGACTTATTACAATAATCTGAAGAAACTGGAGAAGAATTTTTAATCTATGTCAGGCTTTATTATCACCAGAGAACTGATCAAACGCATATATACCAAATATGACGCGTACATCAATCCTCTGCTTAAGTTTATATTCGCGCTCATTATCCTGTCTGTTGTTAACAGCAAGATAGGGTACATGGACAGATTGGACAATATCGCCATCGTATTGATAGCGGCTCTTTTGTGTTCTTTCATGCCTACACAGGTCATTGCGCTTATGACAGGTGTATTCATGATCCTGCACATGTATGCGCTGGCTTTGGAGTGTGCGTTGGTCTTTGGAGTACTTTTTTTTCTGATGTTCATCCTTTATGTCAGACTGGTGCCCAAGGAGACCATGGTAGTATTGATCACTCCTGTACTGTATCTTCTTAAGATACCGTATGTGATGCCGGTGGCTGTGGGATTGTTCGGTGGACCGATGTCATTTGTTTCACTTGCGTTTGGAGTGGTGCTTGCCTGCTTTATAGAGTATGTACACAATAACGCGACGACGCTGACTTCGATGGAAGACGGCAATATAGTTGGCAGGATCACATTTGTTGTGGATGGGCTTTTGGGCAACAGAGCCATGCTCGCCATGATCATAGTCTTCAGTATCGTTCTTTTGCTGGTATATGTTTTGAGGCGCAGAGCAATAGATTACTCGTGGACATTGGCAGTGATCGCGGGCAGTATAGCTGAACTCGTACTGTTCCTTATATGCGACATCGCACTTAATCTTAATTATTCGCTCGGAGGTATCATATTTGGAAGCATTCTTGCCGCCGGCGTGGGATTGTTTTTACAGTTATTCTCATTCCATCTCGATTATAAGAGAGTTGAGAATGTTCAGTTTGAGGATGATGACTATTATTACTATGTCAGAGCGGTGCCCAAGGTAAAGATGTCCGCAACTGACAGAAAGGTCAAAAAGGTTCAGCCCTCACAGTCAAGGCAGGCTTCCAGATCGACGCACAGTTCGCAGGCGGATCGTGCGGTCAGACATAGTGAAACAAGAAGTACGGCTTCGACAGCCAGAAGTATAAAAACTGAGCAGAATGCCGGAGCAACACCAGCAAAAGATAGTCAGAGGACAGTTCATACGGCCAACGGAGCTTCCAGAACCATCAACAGATAGTATTAACCGGTTATATAAGACAGTAGATTGTACATATGGAACAGATACGTGCATTTGCAGACAGATATCTAGTCAATCTGCACATACCATCAATTAAGATCACGGATATAGTCGAGATTCTCATTATCTCATTTCTTGTCTATCACATAATGCTGTGGATCAAGAACACCAAGGCCTGGTCCCTTCTTAAGGGCGTGGCTCTTATTATGGTGTTCATTTTGCTTGCAGCGATATTTGAGATGAATACCATCATCTGGATAGTCAAAAATGTATTCTCCATAGCCATAATAGCGATCATAATAGTTCTTCAGCCGGAGCTTCGCAAAGCACTGGAAGAACTGGGACGCAAAAATATCCTGTCTTCAATATTCAATACCGGCAAGACTGAGACCGGTCTGTTTTCGGATGCGACGATCAGGGAGATTACGAAAGCCTGTGTGGAGATGGGTAAGGTCAGGACAGGAGCACTTATCGTAGTCAGACAGACGGATAATCTCAATGAATACGAACAGACGGGCATAGCTGTTGATGCGATAGTTACCAATCAGCTCCTTATCAATATATTTGAGCACAACACGCCCCTTCATGACGGAGCGGTGATCATAGACGGAGACAGGATCACATCGGCCACGTGTTATCTTCCTCTGTCCGATAATATGATGCTGTCCAAGGAACTTGGAACAAGACACAGAGCAGGCGTGGGCATGTCAGAAGCCACTGACTCCATGACTGTGATCGTATCCGAAGAGACGGGTGCCATAAGTGTGGCATATAAGGGAGAACTTACGAGAGGCCTCGGAGCGGAGGAGCTTGAGGTCAAACTTGAGAGTATACAGAATAAACAGACTGACGATAAGAAGAAGGGCCTGTGGAAGGGAAGAGGTATCAAGAATGAAGCAAAAGCTAACTGATAACATGGGCCTCAAGATACTGGCAGTCCTCTTCTCCATTGTATTGTGGCTCATTGCAATCAATATCACGGATCCTGTTACGCAGGACAGTTATAATGTCACCGTTCAGCTTCAGAACCTTAACAGCCTGACGGCTTCCGGCAAATATGTCGAGATACTGGATGGAACAGACAGCATTCGGGTGACGGTAAGGGGAAGCAGAACTGTGCTTTCATCATTCTCCGAGAAGAATATCGTTGCCACGGCTGATGTCAGCAAGATGAACTCTGATTCACAGGTGCCCATAGATTTAAGCACCACGCGAATCAGTGACAAAATTGAGAGCATTAAGTCCGACAAGCAATTCGTGCAGTTAAGTGTTGAGAATGTGGGCAAACAACAGATACCCATCAGTGTCAAGGTACAGAATGAACCCAGTGATGGATACATACTCGGATCTGCTACGACAGCTCAGAACGTGGTCATAATATCCGGTCCGGAATCTTTGGTCAACAAGGTATCTTATGCTGCTGTTGAGATCAATGTGGATGGTGCGACCAGCGATGTCAATATATCTCTGCCAATACATCTGTATGATTCGGAAGATGATATAGTCGACAGTACCAAGATCACAATGAGCATGGGTGAAGTCAATACAACGGCTTCCGTACTTCAAACCAAACAGCTTCCGATCATCTGCGGAGTGACAGGCAGCATACTGGACGGTTATGCTCTTACGGGACAGATCGTATGCGAGCCGGATACGATCACTGTGGCAGGCAGAAGTGCACAGGTCAAGAATCTTTCATCAATAGAGATATCCGATGCGATAGATGTCACCGGATATGACAACAGTGTCACCAAACAGATCGATATCAGGAATTACATACCGAGCGGACTTACGCTTGTAGGCGGCAATGAAGCAGGTATGATAAGCGTGACCGCATATATAGAGAAGGAAGTTGAGCGAGAGTTCTCCGTACCTATTAACAAGATCCATATAACCGGCACTCCGGAAGGATATTCTGCAGAACTCGCCGAACATGATGATTATGTGGATATCACCTTAAGGGGTCTGAGTTCGTTGCTTGACAGTGTTGATCCGGACAATATAGTCGGTATAGTGGATGTGGACAAGTTCATGAAGGATGAGAAGATTTCAGAACTGACAAGCGGCAATTACATGATGCAGGTTGAATTTACACTTCCTGACGGAATCAAGGCTGCAAAGGAATACAGACTGAGAGTTAAGACAACGGAAGAATAAATCGAAACGGAGAAGATTATGTCAAGATTATTTGGAACTGACGGAGTCAGAGGAGTAGCCAATGAGGAACTGACTATAGATCTGGCTATGAAACTCGGTCAGGCAGGAGCTTATGTTCTCACCAAGGAACATGCCCATAAGCCTACCATTATGGTGGGATGTGATACGAGAATATCGGGGGATATGCTTGCCAACGCGCTTATGGCCGGCGTGTGCAGTGTTGGAGCAAATGCGGTGTATGTGGGAGTTATGCCTACACCGGCAGTAGCATATCTCACCAAGAAATACAAGGTAGATGCGGGCGTTGTGATATCTGCATCACACAATCCCGTGGAATTTAACGGTATCAAATTCTTTGACGGTAACGGATACAAGCTCTCAGATGAACTGGAAGATGAGATAGAGGCTCTGATAAAGAGCAATATGAAGGATATAGCCTTTCCTACAGGTGCTCAGGTCGGCAAGATCAAGTATCGTACGGACGCGAGAGAAGAGTATATCAATCACTCCATCAAGGCAGTTCCCATCGATCTGACGGGATACAAGGTTGTGGTGGATTGTGCAGAGGGAGCCAGCTATTATACTTCCGTGGAAGCTATCAAAGAACTGGGAGCCACGGTGATACCGATACACAATATGCCGGACGGCACGAATATCAATGCCAACTGCGGCTCGACTCACATGGAAGAGCTTAAAGCCAGGGTAGTATACGAAAAAGCCGATATCGGACTTGCCTTTGACGGTGATGCAGACAGGCTGTTGGCTGTGGATGAGCTCGGTAATATAGTGGACGGCGATCAGATCATGGCCATCATCGGCAATCACATGAAGACTCAGGGCAATCTTAAGGGTGATACGATAGTAGTTACCGTGATGAGTAATCTTGGATTCACACTGATGGCCAAGGAGCGAGGAATCAATATTGAGACGACCAAGGTTGGTGACAGATATGTGCTTGAGCGCATGAGAGAGATTGATGCAAGCCTCGGTGGAGAGCAGTCGGGACACGTCATCTTCTTGGATGAGAACACTACAGGTGATGGATTGTTAAGCGCCCTTCATCTTTTACAGGTGTTGGTAGATACGGGCAAAAAACTTTCCGAACTGTCGAAGATCATGACTGTGCTTCCGCAGGCTTTGGTCAATGCGATGGTGCCCAATCATAAAAAAGAGAGTTATATGGACTATCCCGAGATCGCAGAGGCGATTGCCGCATTGGAGAACAAGTTCAAAGGTGAGGGAAGAGTGCTTATAAGACCTTCGGGCACGGAACCCAAAGTCAGGGTTATGATAGAGGGCAAAGATCAGGAAGAGATCACAAAGGATGCCAGGGAACTGGCTGAGCTGATTCAGAACACGATGCTTTAATGTGGCAATAGACAGAACAGGGCGTTCGTGATACAATAAATAACGGATAATTCGACGCATTAGCGCTGTCGATAAGGAGGTATATACAGGTATGGTTAGTCAGAAGGTAGTGATCAAGAATCCAACTGGACTACATCTAAGACCTGCAGGCATCCTATGTAAGGAGGCCATGCAATTCAAATCACTTATTACATTTTCATTCAAGGAAACAACCGCCAATGCCAAGAGCGTACTGAGCGTCCTTGGGGCATGTGTTAAGTGTGGTGACGAGATCGAGATAGTATGTGACGGCGAGGATGAGGCTGATGCGCTAAAAGCATTGGTTACAGCCATAGAGAATGGTCTAGGAGAATAAAGATTGAGCCCACCTGCTCGCGGAGTATACAGCAGGTGGGCCTTTTACTTTTTGTCTGGGAGGAAGATATGTTGAACTACAAGAGATACGAGAAAGCTCCGGTACTGAGTTTTCCCGAGAGAAAGTGGCCTGAGAGAGAGATTACGAAAGCACCTGTATGGTGCAGTGTGGACCTAAGAGACGGTAATCAGGCGCTTATAGATCCGATGCAGGTAGAGGAGAAGATAGAGTTCTTCAATTATCTGATCAAGCTTGGCTTTAAGGAGATAGAGATAGGTTTTCCCTCCGCCAGTCAGATAGAGTTTGATTTTCTTCGTCAGCTTGTTGACCGCAAACTGATACCCGATGATGTGTGGGTGCAGGTACTGGTACAGTGCCGCGAGGAACTGGTTGAGAGGACTTTTGAATCCATCGAAGGAATCAAGAACGTTATAGTACATATATACAATTCGACTTCTACTCTTCAGAGGGAAGTTGTGTTCCACAAGAGCCGTGAGGAGATCATAGAGATCGCGATAGAAGGTACACGCATGGTAAAAAGACGTGCGGCTGAATTCCCGGGCAATATCAGACTTGAATATTCTCCGGAGAGTTTCACGGGTACAGAGATGGATTTTGCGCTTGAGATATGTACGGCCGTACAGCGTGAATGGGGCGCTACGAAGGAGAATCCCATCATCATCAATCTTCCTTCGACTGTGGAGACCAATACACCGAATGTATACGCCGATGAGATCGAGTGGATGAATAACCACTTCGAGAACAGAGAGAGCATTATCTTAAGTGTGCATCCGCATAATGACAGAGGTACGGGAATTGCCAGCTGTGAGCTTGCTCTTTTGGCAGGGGCCGAGAGAGTTGAAGGAACACTTTTCGGTAACGGAGAAAGGACCGGTAATCTCGATATAATGGTCGTAGCATACAATATGTTCTCACAGGGTGTTGATCCTGAACTTGCGATAGAGCATATCAATGAAGCCATAGAGATATATGAGAGATGTTGTAAGATCCCGATACATCCGAGACATCCGTATGCGGGCAAGCTTGTGTTTACAGCATTTTCGGGCAGCCATCAGGATGCCATCAATAAAGGTGTTCAGGCACTTAGGGAGAGCAGAAGTCCGATATGGAAGGTTCCGTATCTTCCGATAGATCCGGCCGACATCGGCAGGGAGTACGAACCGATAGTGCGTATCAACAGCCAGTCCGGCAAGGGCGGCGTGGCATTTATCATGGACACATACTTCGGTTACAAGCTTCCCAAGGCCATGCACAAAGAATTTGCCAATGTTATACAGGCACTTTCGGAGAAGCAGGGTGAGGTATCTCCGGAAGAGATCAATGCAGCTTTCAGAGCCGAATATATCGAGCGCAAAGAACCGCTTCATTTCTTAAAACTTAAGGTTGATGACCTCAGTGCAGGTGAAGATTCAAGCTTTGATACGCATGTAGCGGTTACATATACCGAATATGGCAAAGAGAAGATAGCAGAGGGCGTAGGCAACGGTCCTATCGATGCCGTTAAGCGTGCCATATCCGAAGTGCTCAATCTTGATATCAAGATCCTGGATTACTCGGAGCATGCATTGCAGGCAGGATCAAATTCCAAGGCTGCGGCATATATACATCTGCTCGATGTCAATACCGGCAATGTTACTTATGGTGTGGGTGAGAGCAGTAATATTACAAGAGCTTCAGTCAGAGCGATATTCTCGGCAATAAACAGATTGAACTTAGTATAGAGACAGAGATCAGAAGTGCTCGTCAGGAGGTGCGTATGAAGAGAATCGGTATGTTAACAAGCGGCGGAGATTGTCAGGCATTGAATGCAGCCATGAGAGGAGTGGTCAAATCACTGCTTAACAGCGGACAGGATGTTGAGATCTACGGTTTCCTGAACGGATATAAGGGACTGATCTACGGCGATTTCAAGATGCTGACAGGTAAGGATTTCTCCGGAATACTTACGGTCGGCGGAACGATACTCGGGAGCAGCCGTACACCATTTAAGACCATAAAAGATCCTGATGAAAATGGCCTTAATAAGGTTGAAGCCATGAAGCAGAACTATCATAAGCTTCAGCTTGACTGTCTTGTAATTCTGGGAGGAAACGGTACACACAAGACTGCCAATCTCTTAAGACAGGAAGGACTTAATGTAGTTACCCTTCCCAAGACCATAGACAATGACTTATACGGAACCGACATGACTTTCGGATTCCAGAGTGCCGTAGACATAGCTACGGATTGCATCGATTGCATACATACGACTGCAGCATCGCATGGACGTATATTCATAGTGGAAGTTATGGGACACAAGGTTGGATATCTGACATTGAATGCCGGCATGGCAGGCGGAGCGGATATCATACTTATTCCTGAGATACCTTATGATATAGACAAGATAGTAGACGCAGTCAAGCAGCGTGAGAAGAACGGAAGCAAGTTCACGATAATAGCGGTTGCCGAAGGTGCGATCAGCAAGGAAGATGCTAAGCTTAGTAAAAAAGAATATCAGAAGAAGCTTGAAAAGAGAAAATATCCTTCTGTTTCATACGAAGTAGCGGCACAGATACTTGAGAAGACCGGACAGGAAGTCAGGGTTACGGTTCCCGGACACACTCAGAGAGGTGGAAGTCCCTGCCCTTATGACAGAGTGTTTGCAAGTCGTCTCGGTGCTGAAGCAGGCAAGCTTATACTTGCAGGTGAATACGGATTCATGGTCGGATATCGCAACAGAGAGATCGTTAAGGTGCCGTTAGAAGATGTAGCAGGTAAGCTTAAGATGCTTGATCCGGAATCTACCATCATCAAGGAAGCCAAGATGTTAGGCATAAGCTTTGGTGACTGATTCATATTTTAGCCAGTGGAGTGACTAAATGTCATATGTAGCTCTTTATCGTAAGTTTCGTCCTGACAATTTCGGCGATGTAAAAGGCCAGGATCATATAGTTACGACATTAAAGAATCAAATACTGTCCGGAAGAATAGGCCATGCTTATCTTTTTTGCGGTACCAGAGGAACCGGTAAGACGACCATGGCCAAGCTGATGGCCAGGGCTGTTAACTGTGATAATCCCAAGGACGGCAATCCATGCGGTGAATGTGCCTCATGTAAGGCAATAGCTGCGGGAGCATCCATGAGCGTGGTGGAGATTGATGCGGCATCCAATAACGGTGTTGATAATGTCAGGGAGATAATCGATGAGGTTGCATTCCCTCCGGCAGATGCGAAATACCGTGTGTACATAATCGATGAGGTACACATGCTCTCTCCCGGAGCATTTAATGCTTTGCTCAAGACGCTTGAAGAACCACCCTTGTACTGCATATTTATTTTGGCGACTACAGACCCTCAGAAGATCCCTGTCACGATCCTGTCAAGATGTCAGAGGTATGACTTCAGACGTATCACCACTGATGTCATCGCGAACAGGCTTGAGGAACTCACTGCCATAGAGAATGTGGGCGCTGAGCCCAGAGCCTTAAGATACATAGCCAAGGCGGCTGACGGCTCAATGCGCGACGCTTTAAGCCTGCTTGACCAGTGTATAGCATTTCATTACGGCGAGACGCTTACTCTTGATATGGCCCTTGATGTGCTTGGTGCCGTAGATTCGGAAGTGTTTAGCAATATGTATCGCAAGGTACTGGATCGAGATGTTATGGGATGCTTAAGTGTTCTGGACCGTGCCGTATCACAGGGAAGAGATCTTGTTCAGTTTGTCAATGATTTTATAGGTTACATGCGTAATGTTCTCATAGTAACGAGTACTGAGAATCCATGGGATATTCTGGATGTTTCCGATGAAAACAGGCAGCGACTGTCTGAAGAAGCCGAAAGAAGCGATCTTACTGTTGTAATGCGATACATAAAAGTCTTTTCTTCTTTGGCCAATGAGATCAGATATTCAGCATCCAAAAGAATTTTAATAGAGACTGCACTTATAAGATTATGTAAACCCGAAATGAAAACGGATCAGGCTGCACTTTTGGACAGGGTACGCGCACTGGAAGATAAGATCGCCAAGGGATTGGTGGTAGCATCTGCCGCTCCGGCGATGGTGGACGGATCGACTTCAAAAGAACCTGTGAAGCCTGTGGAACTGCCCAAGGCTCTTCCGGAGGATGTGGAGTCGGTTGTTGATAACTGGAGCAGAATGGTATCAGGTATGGAAGGTCTGCTTAAGACCATGTTAAAGGGTACTTATCCTTCCGTTACATCCGACAACAGACTTAAGATAGTAGCGTGCAACAAGCTTGCGGCGGACAAACTCTCAGAAGAAGGGACCGCAGCGGAACTTAAGGAAGTTTTGCAGAAATACACCGGAAAAGACATTGATTTTGTAACTGAATTTATGCCGGATGAAAGTACAAGAGAGGCTGTAAGCCCCAATTTACTGGCGCTTAAGAATATTAATGCAGATATAGAGACGGAGAATTTTGAGGAGGAGGACTATGTCTAAAAGAGGAGGATTTCCCGGTGGCGGTATGCCGGGTAATATGAATAATCTCATGAAGCAGGCGCAGCGCATGCAGCGTCAGATGGAGGAGAACCAGAAGAATCTGGAGGCATCGGAGTATACGGCCAAGGCCGGTGGCGGTGCGGTTGAGGTGACCGTGACGGGTAAGAAGGAGATAAAAAGTCTTACGCTTTCTCCCGATGTAGTTGATCCTGATGATATAGAGATGCTGCAGGATCTTATCGTGGCTGCTATCAATGAAGCTTTTTCTCAGGTCGATTCGGCTTCGGGAGAGGCAATGAGTAAGCTTACCGGTGGTCTTGGAGGCCTTCCTTTTTAATGGAACTGTACAGCGGACCCATTAATAAATTAATAGAGGAGCTGGCGGCGCTGCCCGGTATAGGGGAGAAATCAGCCAGTCGCCTTGCTTTTCATCTTATCAACATGCCCAAAGGCAAGGTGGAGCGCCTGGCGCGTACCATACTGGAGGCCAAGGAAAAGGTATGTTATTGCCGTGAGTGCTACACCCTTACGGATGAGGATATCTGTCCGGTGTGTGCCAATGAAAAAAGAGACCATTCTACCATAATGGTGGTGGAGAACAGCAGAGATCTTGCGGCATATGAAAAGACCGGAAAGTATACGGGAGTATATCATGTTCTTCATGGAGCGATATCTCCGATGCTTGGCGTGGGCCCCGGGGATATTAAACTCAAGGAACTGATCGAGAGACTCTCATCGGACGAGATCAAAGAAGTCATCATCGCTACCAATTCAAGTCTTGAAGGAGAGACCACGGCGATGTATATCAATAAGCTTATTAAGCCGACGGGGATCAGGGTTACAAGAATAGCAAGCGGAGTACCGGTGGGCGGAGATCTTGAGTGTATAGATGAAGTTACGCTTTTAAGAGCACTTGAAGGAAGAACAGAACTGTAGAAGTGAACAGGAGAGGACAATATGAGTATAGTAAAAAATGATTACGGGATGACCAAGGATGGTAAAAAGATCACAAGCTACACACTAAAAGGCAGCAGAGGCATGAAAGCGATCGTGCTTGATTACGGTGCTATCCTTGACAGGATATATGCGCCCGATCCGGATGGAAATGTTGTGGACGTAACATTAAGTAGTGGAAGTGCAGAGGAATATGCGGCTGATTCATTCTTCTTCGGCTCTACGGTGGGACCGAATGCCAATCGTATTGCCGGGGCATCATTTGAGATAGATGGTGTGACATATCACATGGATGTAAATGACGGAGAGAATAATCTTCATACATGCATACCTGACGGACTTAACAGAAGGATGTGGGAAGCAAAGGAAGGTGACAACAGTGTCACATTCACAATTACACTTAAAGACGGTGAATACGGAATGCCCGGCAACAGAGTAATGAGTGTAACATATTCGCTTAACACTGATAATGAGCTGAAGATAGAATACAATGCAAGCAGTGATAAGAAGACTATCTTCAATATGACCAATCACTCATACTTCAACCTAAGCGGACATAATTCTGGAACAGTGCTTGATCATGAGCTTACATTGCATGCATCCAATTACACGGAGATCTTGGATGGAGCGATCCCCAACGGCAATATAGTATCCGTGCTCGGTACTGTACTTGATTTCACCAAGTCCAAGAAGGTCGGCAGGGATATAGAAGCCGACAATGAGCAGATGAAGCTTGTCAACGGATATGATTTCAATTATGTAGTGGATGGTCACGATGGTTCGGTAAAAGAGATCGCCATTTTGCATGATCCTGCATCAGGAAGGACCATGAGAGTGTACTCGGATCTTCCGGGAGTACAGCTTTATTCCGGCAACTGGATAAAACATGCTCCGGGCAAGGACGGTGCGGTGTATGAGCAGAGATGTGGCCTGTGTCTTGAGACTCAGGATTATCCGGATTCGATCCATCATGACAATTTCCCTGATGTGGTGTATGGTCCGGGACGCGATTATCACACCGTGACCATATATAAGTTTGAATAGGCATTTTTATACGTACGATGGCTGATTACAGAGATTTTCACGTTGTATCGGAAGAAGAGAATAACGAGAATAAGGGTAACTTTAGATTCCGCATCGTCAAGCATCGTCTTGCCGTCGGAATAAGGGTTATAATTGTCGCAGCGATTGTTGTATTGTTGGCAGCACTTATTGTGACCAGATACAGGAATCAGATTTATACGGGTATGACTGTGGTAAGTCACTGTGAAAAGATCAGCCTCGACAGCAATGCATATCTGAGGAATCAGGGAAGTATCATCACTTACAGCAGAGACGGAATCAGTGCTTCCGATGGCGAGGGTAAGGTGCTGTGGAATCTCACATATGAGATGCAAAAGCCTATTGTTCACCAGACGGACGGAATAGTGGCAGTGTGTGATCATAACGGGCATATCATATATATGATCAATGCTTCCGGTAAGGTTACACAGATCGACACAAATCTTCCCATAAGGGATTTTGCGGTGGCCAAAGAGGAACGTTTGGCTGTTATACTTGAGGACGTGAACAATTCATGGGTCAATCTCTATGATTCGGCAGGTTCCAAGATTGTTGAGATCAAGGCGACCATGTCAAAGACCGGTTATCCGCTTGCGGTAGCTCTGTCCGGAGAAGTAATGGGCGTGTCGTATTTTTATGTGGACGGTGAGACCATGCGCAACAGTGTCACTTTCTACAATTTCGGCGGTATCGGTGAGAACACGACGGATCATATAGTCAGCAGTTATGACTATGCGGACGCTGTGGTACCTGTTATCGGTTTCATGAGCAATGACACCTGCTTTGCACTTGCTGATAACAGACTCATGTTCTATGGCGGATCCAAGAAGCCTGTTAGCACATCGGATACATTGATCAACGAGAGCATAGTCGGAGCATATTACGGAGATACGGATATCGGCCTGGTATTCTATGATACTTCAGGTGAGCATAAATACAGGCTTGACATATATGATACGAGCGGTAAGAAGACAGTCAGCTATCCTTTTGACATAGATTTTAAGGATATAATCATTCATAAGGGGCAGATCTTCATATACAATGAAACCCAGTGTATCGTACTGGATGAAAGCGGCAGGGAGAAATTCGAGGGAACGTTTGAGGACAAGGTATTAAGTGTCAGCACGACTGATTCAAATAAGAGGTACATCACTGTTACGAGAACGGCCATCGAGACGATAAGTTTTGAATAGTATAAATATTACATTTATAATAGGAATAGTTCTTATTCTTTTGGGGATAAGATTCGGATTTAAGATAGGTCTGACCAAGGGCCTTTCACATCTTATAGCACTGGTGGTAACGGTGATATCACTTGCATTGATCCTTATGCTTATGGCGAGCATACATGCGGGGAAGTCACGTAATACAGTTATAACAGTCATACTCATAGTTCTTTTAGGCACAATATACGGTGTTGTCAAGGTAGTTCTTAAATCGGCACGTAAAGCTTCTGAACTCCCCATCCTGCATCTTGCGGACAAACTGGCAGGAATAATCGTGGGACTTTTATGGGTCGCCATAGTATATATGGTGATGATCACCTTATCCTACAGGGGGTGGCTTGGCTCCTTCGGAGAGATGGTCGTAAAAGACGTAGAAGAAAATGTCATTCTTTCCTTAATTAACAGTTACAATAAGTTGATCTGATTCGTATAAACATATATAAGATGACAATTAACATATGGAACAGATTGGAGGGCTACATATGGAACTTATCGGAAAGTTAAAAGAAAAAGTGGCAAAGGCCAAGACCAATGATGAGAAAAAGAAACTCATCGAAGAGGCGGGAATCCGCTTAAATACTGA
>JAILKC010000077.1 GCA_024694055.1 Lachnospiraceae bacterium
TGATGATTCCGGTACGGCTCTTGATGCGTGCCAAAACGGCGGCAAGAGGATAACCGAGCAAAAGGCAGAGTGCCGTGGCTATAAGCGAGAGCTTAATGGAAAGCCACAGTGCCTTGGAATGTTCATGTGTAGCTATGGATGCAATGTTGGAAAGCGTAAACGAACCGCTTCTGTCCGTGCAGCCATAGTAGAAGATCATAAGCAGCGGTATGATGATGAATGATACTGCCCACAGCGCATAAGGCGCAGCGAGAAGTCTTATCTTATTCTTCAATTGGAACTGCCTCCTCGTCAATACTCTCGGGCTTATTCATGATCTGTATGTTGAAAGGATCCACCTGAATGCCGACTTCGGCACCTACGGGGAACATCGTGGTAGAGTGTACCAGCCATTCAAATCCGCCGGCCTGAACCTCCATCTCGTAATGCACACCCTTAAAGATCAAATGAGTCACGACGCCTCTTACAACACCGCGCTCAGGCGGTGTAAGGATCACATCCTCCGGACGGATGACTACGTCGACAGGCTTGTTTGTGCCAAAACCGGTGTCCACACAGGCAAATTTGGCGCCTAAGAACATGACAAGTTCGTCCTGAAGCATGATGCCGTCTATTATGTTGGAATCACCTATAAAGTCGGCTACAAATGCGTTCTCCGGCTCGTTGTATATATCTTCGGGAGTACCGATCTGCTGTATATATCCCTGGTTCATTACAACGATGGTATCAGACATTGTAAGAGCTTCTTCCTGATCGTGCGTGACATAGATAAATGTGATGCCAAGTTCATTCTTGAGTCGGATAAGCTCATATTGCATGTCCTGTCTTAACTTAAGGTCTAGTGCACCCAAAGGCTCGTCAAGTAAAAGAACCTGGGGCTCGTTGACGATGGCTCTTGCGATAGCTATACGCTGCTGCTGGCCGCCTGAAAGTGAGTCGGGCATTCTTTTTTCATAGCCTTCAAGGCCCACGAGTCGTAAAGCATATTCAATCTTGTCACGTATGTATTTGTCGGTCTTACCGCTTATCTTAAGGCCGAAAGCAATATTCTCCTCTATGTTCATATGCGTGAAAAGAGCATATTTCTGGAAGACCGTATTAAGACGTCTCTTATTGGGCGGAAGTGAAGTGATATCTGTTCCGTCAAATAAAACTGCACCGGTATCGGGGTTCTCAAAACCGCCTATTATACGCAGCGTAGTAGTCTTGCCGCAGCCGGAAGGGCCGAGCAATGTCAGGAATTCATTCTCCCTGATATACAGGTTCAATTCGTCCAGCACAAGATTGCTGCCGTATGATTTGGAGATGTTGTTAAGCTCAATTAATCGCTTGCTCAAATTGATTCCTCACTTCCTAAGTTTCATTATCGAACATTATATAGGAAATTTCTCGAAATAGATACAAAAAATTCGTGATTTATTGTAAAATAAAATGTAAATGTTTTGGAGGCACATATGGGCGGAGCAAGCAACAAGAATAAAAAAGAAAGATACGTAGCTTATGTATCGACTTACACGTATGGAGACGATCATGGTATCACCATATATGACGTCGATATGGAGAACGGTAAGTTCGCTGAGAAGGACAGGGTGCAGATCACCAATTCCTCATATGTTACGATATCTCACAATAAGAAATACCTGTATTCAATCACGGATTTCGGAGTTGAGAGTTATGCGATCGCTGACGACGGAACGTTATCGACCGTGGGCAATTCCACGATCAACGGCATGAGAGGCTGTTATCTTTCGACCGATTATGAGGATAAGTTCCTTTTTGTGGCGGGATATCATGACGGCAAGATAACGGTGCTAAAGCTTAAGGAAAACGGCGGATTTGACGGCATCTGCGACGAGATATTCCACAAGGGCTGGGGAAATATCGCTGAGCGCAACTTCAGACCGCATGTCAATTGTGTCAAGATGACACGTGACAATAAATATCTGTGTGCTGCGGATCTCGGTATGGATTATATAGATGTGTATGAACTTGATCACAATACGGGCAAGCTCAAACTGGCCGATATAGTACACAGTGAGCAGGAGAGTGCACCTAGACATATCAAGTTTTCGAAAGACGGTAAGTACATGTATGTGGTACACGAGCTTAAGAATTATATAGATGTGTACAGGTACACAGATAAAAATGGGGCGCCTGATTTTGAGAAAGTTCAGAATATCAGCACACTCAATGACTATCATGCTTCCAATTCCGCTGCGAGCGCACTGAATCTTTCGTCGGATTTCAAATACATGATAAGTTCCAATGCCGGTGATAACAGTGTGGTGATGTACAGCATAGATGAGGCTACGGGGATGCTAAATAAGCTTTTCTGTCTGCCGATAAGCGGGGATTATCCGAAGGATGCAGCGCTTTTTCCGGATAACAGGCATCTTGTGAGCCTCAATCATGAGTCCAATACCATGACATTTTTCAGTGTCGATACCGATAAAGGACTTATAGTCATGAATCAGCGTGAGATAAAGGTGGATAAGCCTAATTGTATTATTTTTCACAAGCTGTAGTGAATAAAGATGCTGTCATATCCGTTAGTATGACAGCATTTTGAGAGAGCGGACGAATATGTTTGGTAAGGAATATCCCAAACAATTAAAGAGAGCAAAGAAACTTGCGGCCAAGGGCGGCATGTGGCTTAATATTGCCACTTTGTATCTTGCTGTAGTCATTATTAAGGGCAAGATATACAAGCTTATCAAGACTCCGCTGTGGCGCGTGGTGACTACATCCTTGTTATGTGTCGTATTTGTTGCCACAGCAAGTTTTGCACCTGTAAGTACTCCACAGGAGCAAGTGACTGATCTGTATGAATATGAGGCTATTGATGAGGCAGAGATAGAAGCCATAGAGAATGGTGAAGTTCCGGAAGAGTTTATTGCGACGGAATCAGATGCTGAAGATGATTCGGCTTCTTTGGATGACCTCCTTGAACAGATGGATGAAGAGGATGAAGAACAGGCAGGTGAGACTTCGGACGATACAGAAGTCGTGTTTGACAAGACTGCCTGGAATCTTGTCCTTATCAACAAGCAGCATCCTGTACCCGATGATTATACGTTTACTTTGGGTACCATCAAAGGAAGCATGAAATGCGATGAGAGGATCATTGCTCCCCTTACGCAGATGTTTAAGGCTGCTGCAGATGACGGTATCAATCTTGAAGTCAGATCTCCGTACAGAGATATTTCAAGGCAGGAATACCTCTTCGATCGGAAGATGAAACTGTATCTTAATCGCGGATATTCATATATGGATGCTTACAAAGAGGCGTCATCGGTTGTCACGGTGCCCGGCGCGAGCGAGCACCAGATCGGTATATCACTCGATATAACATCGGATACATATTCTGCTTTGAATGAAGGGTTTGAGAATACCGATGCCGGTAAGTGGCTTATGGATAACAGTTACAGATTCGGCTTTATTTTAAGGTATCCCAAAGGCAAGGAAGAGATCACGGGTATTATATATGAACCGTGGCATTACAGATATGTGGGTGTGGAAGCTGCTACCGTCATATATGAGCAGCAGATCACGTTGGAGGAATTCATAGACAGCCTGTGACAAGGAGTGCAGGGATAATATGGCGAAATATACGATAATCAAGACAGAAGGAAGAGCAAAGAGGGGTGTGTTCGAGACCGTTCACGGCACGATACAGACCCCTGTATTTATGAATGTGGGTACTGCAGCGGCCATTAAAGGCGCGGTATCTTCGATGGATCTTAAGGAGATAGGTTGCCAGGTGGAGCTTTCCAATACCTATCATCTGCATGTAAGACCCGGAGATGAGCTTATAAAAGAACTTGGCGGACTGCATAAATTTATGAACTGGGACAGGCCTATACTTACCGATTCGGGCGGATTTCAGGTCTTTTCGCTTGCCTCACTCCGCAAGATCAAAGAAGAAGGCGTATCTTTTAACAGCCATGTGGATGGAAGAAAGATATTCATGGGTCCGGTAGAAAGCATCACCATACAGTCCAATCTCGGATCCACGATAGCCATGGCCTTTGATGAATGCCCTCCGGCACTGGCTGCGCGTGATTATGTGCAGACATCCGTGGATCGCACCACAAGATGGCTTGAAAGATGTAAAAAGAGACTGGATGAATTAAATGCTGCTCCGGGGACGGTCAACCCCGATCAGCTCCTTTTTGGCATCAATCAGGGTGCCGTATATGATGATATACGTATAGAACATGCCAAGACCCTTGCCGATATGGATCTTGACGGTTATGCGATCGGCGGTCTTGCGGTGGGAGAAAGCCATGAGCAGATGTACCACGTGTTAGATGAGACCGTGCCGTATCTGCCTAAAGATAAACCTACATATCTGATGGGTGTGGGTACACCTGCCAATATATTGGAGGCGGTAGAGCGAGGCATAGATTTCTTTGACTGTGTATACCCTTCGAGAAATGCAAGACATGGCCATCTGTATACAAGACATGGCAGACTGAATATCAAAAATGCCTGCTATGCACGTGATGACAGACCTATTGAAGAAGGCTGTCAGTGTCCGACGTGTCGTAACTATTCGAGGGCATATATCAGACATCTCATGGTGGCTGGGGAGATGCTTGCGATGAGACTTTGCGTGATGCATAATCTGTATTTTTACAATAAACTTATGGCCGATATCAGGCAGGCACTTGATGAAGGCCGATATGCGGCCTTTAAGGCAGATCTTTTATGCGACCTTGAGTCGGGACAGGTATGAGTATGTACGGTGTATATCTGGTAGATGATGACAGACTCATATTGGAAGAGATAACGGATATAGTACCCTGGTCAGAATATGACTTTGAACTTATCGGCAGTAATACAGATCCGGAGGCGGCATTTGATGAGATATTGAAGCTGTCTCCTGATGTTGTATTCTGCGATCTTAAGATGCCTGTGATGGACGGCAATGAGCTTATAAGACGCCTTAAAGAAGCCGGATGCAAGGCGGAATTTGTCATGCTGTCAGCATATGACAGTTATGACAGTGTAAGAGCATTTTATAAACAGGCCGGGTATGACTATCTTCTTAAGCCGGTAGATGTCGAAGAGACACGTATGGTGCTTGAAGGCCTGTATGTGAGATTGCTTGAGCTTAAGCCTGATGAAAATGATGCTGATGTCATGAATGTTGCGGGCAATGCTGATGGCTTTGATAAGCTTTTGACTTATATAGAAAATAATTATGGTGAAAGGCTTTCTTTGGATTCGCTTTCCAAACAGTTCGGCTTTTCGCGCAATTATATATGCAAACTTTTTTCTAAGAATCTTGGTACCACACTTATGCACCATGTACTTGATATCAGGATGAAGCATGCTGCACAGATGCTTAAGGACAGTACGATACCTATAAAGGAGATCGCTACTATGTGCGGCTATGTCAATACTTTATACTTTCACAGAGTATTCAAGGAATACTATGGTGTTACGGCCAAAGAATACAGGGACGGTGCAGGGGATTGAGCAAGAGTCGCTATCTTTTTTTCTGTATACTATTCTTTATTTTTTTATCTATATCGGGGTGTGGCAAAGCAGGGGCCCGGGTTACATTAAGGGTTGCCATGCCATATTCGGTAAATGTCATTAAACCTTCCGACAATTATTATATTAAATGGCTTGAAAAAGAGACGGGATATGATATTGAACCTGTCATCATAAGGCAGAAAAGCGGGGAAGAGTACCTGGCAAATCTCTTTGACCCAGATAGTCAATCCGATATTGATATTGTCATGTTCGGAGAAGGATTTGAGGTAAAAGAGGATGTTCTGACTTCATACAGAGACAAAGGTTATATATATACCGGAACAGATGACAGATTCTATTTTCCCAATTATGGCTCTGAAGCTGCAGGTGACTGTGCACAGATCATGTGGATCAATACAAAGTGGCTTGAAGATCTGGGACTTAGGATGCCCCAAAGTATTGATGATTTGCTTGAGGTGCTGCTTGCTTTTAAGGAAAATGACCCTAACGGTAACGGCTTGCAGGATGAGATCCCTCTTTTGTCATGTGAAGATGATTATGCTTATTGCGCGTATGAATATATTCTTGAATCATATATATATAATGATCCGTATCATAACAGGATGTATATGGATGATGCCGGTAGCAGGGCAGATGCGCTGTGCAGTGAGCAGTTTCGTGAGGGAATGATCTTTTGCGGTGAACTTAAAGCAGAAGGGCTTATGAATGTGGAAGAAGATGATTTTGATCTTCAGGCCATGGCGGAACTCATTAACAGCCCAGAAGATATAGTTGGGGCATTTACTTCGGATTCACTGTCTGAAGTGATATATAACGGCAATCCCGAGGTAATGGCTAGATATGTGCATGTACCGCCTCTTTTAGGACCTCACGGTGAAGTCAATGCTCTGCATGCAGATAAAAAACCTGCAGTGGGAGCGATCATATGTGCAGGATCGTATCATACGGCGGAGGCTGAGAGGCTTCTTGAACTTATGCTTTCAAAGGAAGCATCGCTTATAGCCAAATATGGGCAGGAAGGTGTCGACTGGGATTATTCGGAAGGTGTTGATGTAAGTATATACGGAACGCCTTCTACCATAGTCACGCATAAGTTTATTTGGAATATTCCACAGAATGAGCATCTTAACGGTATCGGCCCCATGAATGTTCCGGGAGAGTATTTAAAGGGCGTGACCTGGAATGGTGTAAATTCCGATTCGGAATATATAGATGCGAGAGCGCAGATGGCTTACGCACAATATATTCCGGAACTTACATGCGACGAAATATATGATAGTGTATTTTCAAATTATACGGACTCATGTCTGCATGATTTCGTGGTAGGAAGAAGGCATGCAGACAGTGATATACAGTGGAAAGAATTCACGGATAAGGTGAAAAACATACGGGGAAATGACTGATGGACAGAATACATGGAGTGTTATGGAATAAAAGATTTGTTGCCGTGTTTGTCTGTGCAGCGGCACTGACGCTTGGCATGATGGGATGCGCAACAAAAAATACAGGTAAGGCCATAGTCGGTGATGGTGGCGTCAGCCTTAATAATGCAGGGCAATATGAGGATGTTTCCAAAGAAGATCTTTATAAAGCTGCACTTTCGGAAGATGTACTTGTCGTATATACGGTATCGACCAGAGCGACCAAGACCAAGGAGGCTTTTGAGGCGAAATATCCGGGACTTTGCGTGGAGATAAGGGATATCAGAAGTCCGGACCTTGTACAGGCTGTTAAGACTAATCATGATTCGGGCGGTAATGAATGTGATGTGGTCATATGTAATGATAACAGCGGCACTTTTAAAAGTGAACTTGTGGATACGGGGATCGTCGTTCCATATTTGGCTTCTGCCATAAGGGATAAGATGAAAGACGGACATGCGACGGAATCGATATCATTTTTGGATGAAGCGGAGATGATATTCTACAATTCTTCTTTATATGATAAGGCGCCTGTTAAAAATATCTGGGAACTTACGGAAAATCGATATAAAGGCAGGATATATATGCCCAATCCTTTAAGATCATTTTCGACATATGCTTTTATAGGTTCTGTTTATGATCACGCAGAGGAACTTAAGGCTGCATATAAGGCATATTATGCCACGGACTATGATGATTCATTGGGTGATCCGGCGAAGCTTTTGATAAAGGAAATAGCCTCAAACGCTGTATTTACTAACAGCTCGGATGAAGTGATGGAAGCCCTCAATTCAGATTCGGCAGATATAGGTATCATGGTATCGAGTAAGTTAAGGTATAAGGAAATGGGCTACAGTATTGAGCCGGTATACAGCCTTGATCCATTCTGCGGTTGCAGGACTTCCATGGCGGTAATGCTTGCTGCCGATTCAAAGAATATCAATTCTGCAAAGCTTTTTATAGATTTTTTGGCAGGAGGAACGGATGGTGACACGGAGGGGATACGCCCTTTTGTCACTGCGGGAACATGGTCGGCCAGAACTGATATACCGGATGGCAATGACGTCCCTATGGATAAGATAGATCTGATAGTTCCTGATCAGGACAGTCTTGTAGAGAACAGACCGGCGACCGAAGCTTTTCTGACGGATTGCCTTAAGGGGAGATAAGTGTGAAAAAGAGAGGAATTGTAAACGTATTTGTTTTTACAATGTCTATATTGTCGGTGTTTCTTCTGATGCTGTGGCTTTTCTTTTATTACACGACAAAGAGGGCTTTTGCTGTCAATATGGCGTCTCAGGCACAGACCATATCGGATTCGATCACTGAACAGGTTGAGAAAGAACTGCTTTCAATTAATGATACGGCATACTCTTTGGCACACTATGACAGAGTGATCACCATGATGACGACCGAGACGACTGAAGAGTTCTATGAAAAAGGAAGGCTGGCAGCGACAAGAGCAGCGAGTATAATCGGCAATTATAATCCTGCTGATAATGCGATCGTGTTCAGACCGGATGGCCTGTTTTACAGGATCAAAGGACAGGTGCCCAATACTGCGG
>JAILKC010000095.1 GCA_024694055.1 Lachnospiraceae bacterium
TTTCTTTTATTGGCCAATAGTTATTTTACAGTGGATGTATTATGGGGAATTCTGTATGAGTATCGTGATATTGATGCACTGTTTCCTTTTTTGTACATCGACTGTATTCTGTATTTTCTGTTTATGTTCCTGACCATGCTGGCATGGATGCGATATATAGTCGCATATCTGGATAAGAAGGGACGACGCAGCAAGGCCCTGCTATACGCAGTATGGTCTATGTTCACGCTTGGCCTTATATATTTGATTGTCAATTATTTCCATCCCTTTATCTTCTCGTTTACTGCAGAACATGAATATGTTACGGAATCGGGCAGACACATTGCTTTTATACTTCAGATACTTCTGTATATGGTGACATCAACCTATATGCTTCATAATGCCCGTAAGTCTATTGGAGGTGAAAGACGTCGATATGCTGCGGTCGGACTGACATGTCTTGTGATGGAACTGTTTCTGATACTGCAGATCCTGGATCCAAAATATCCTGCATATGCTGCAGGGCTCATGATCGGAATATGTTTGATCCACTCCTTTGTTGAAGCCGGAGAGATGAAGGAAAAAGAGATATATGATCATATTGCGACAGGTCTGGCGGAAGATTATGATGCGATGTACTACATCAATATAGAGACGGGAGCATATCGTGAGTTTTCGAAAAGTCAGAAGTATGAATCCATGAACGTTCCGGTATCCGGCAGAGATTTTTATGCTGAAACGATGGATAATATCGAAAGATTTGTCCATCCTGATGACAGGGAATTTGCCGGCAGCTTATATACAAAAGAGGCTATGCTTAGGAATCTGGAAGGCAGAAAGACCTATTCATATAAATATCGCATAATGATAGGCGGAGAGCCGAGATATTTCAGATTCATGGTCATGATAGCCTATGACGGAAAGCATTTTGTACTTTGTGAGAAAGATATAGATGATGAGATCACAATAGAGAATATGCGCCGGGAGAACCAAAAGAAGCATATTACATTTACTCAGATCGCGGAAAGTCTGGCAGTTAACTATGATGTGATATACTATGTTGATGCAAAAGATTCGAGTTATATAAGCTATGAATGTAACAATATATACGGTAAATTGGATATGCGTAAATCCGGCGATGATTTTTTTGAGGAAGCTAAAAATGATATTCCCATGATCGTCCATAAAAAAGATCAGGACACTGTACTGGAATTCCTTAACAGGGATCATATAATCAGAACCCTAAGGGATTACAAAAGCTACAGCATAGATTACCGAATCATGGAAGGAAGAAAGACGCATTATGTCCGAATGACTTTGCGAAAGACTGCGGATGGTACACATTATATAATAGGTATTGAGAACATAGATGATGAGGTCAAAAAGGAGAAGCAGCATCTTAAAGCACTAAACAGTGAAAAAGAACTGGCCAGACGTGATGATCTGACAGGTGTCAGGAATAAGACCGCATATATAGAATTGGAAAAATCAGTACAGGATAATATCAATAAAGGTATGGATTATCTGCAATTCGCGCTTGTTGTCTGCGATGCCAATAATCTGAAGAAGATCAATGATACGGAAGGACATGTGGCAGGCGACGAGTATATCAAAGGATCTGCCAATCTTCTGTGTGTCATTTTTGATCATAGTCCGGTATTCAGAGTAGGCGGAGATGAATTTGTTGTATTCCTGCGAGGCAGCGACTATACAAACAGAGAGGAACTGATGAATAGGCTGCGTGATCGGATTCTTGAGAATCTCAGATTGGGATCAGGACCGGTAATTGCTTCCGGAATGGCTGAATATGCTCCGGAGACTGACAGTTTTATGTCAGAGATATTTGACCGTGCGGATAAAGAGATGTACGAGAATAAGCAGCTTATTAAAGAAAAGGAGAAGCAAAGGTAGTAAGAGGGATGTCTGTAAGAAAAGATCAGTGACTTTACGTTACTGATCCTTTTTTGTTGACAAAATCGACGCGTGTGTCTAAAATATAAATCGACACAGGTGTCGAAAAGGAGGATGCATATGACAGCCAAAGGAGAAAGAACAAGAGAATCCATAATAGATGCGTCTTATGCGCTTTTTGCAAAGAAAGGCTTTAAGCAGGTGACGATGAAGGATGTATGTGATGTTACCAATATGAGCCGTGGTGGCCTGTACAGCCATTTCTCAAGTACGAGTCAGTTATTCGAAGCGCTGCTTGAGAAGATGACTGAGCGGAGCGAGACGGATATACAGGAGGCAACAGGCAAGGGAGCATCAGCTCTTTCGATCTTAGTGGAGTCTTTTGCTTCTTTGGAGGAAGAAACCGGACACCCGGAAGATTCTTTGAGTATTGCCATGCTTGAGTATGCTCAGACGGTTGATGCGCATGTGATGGAACAGCTTAATCGGATCGGAGCAGAGAAATGGAAAAAGCTGATACGATATGGTATTAAGCGTGGAGAATTTAAGGCTGTGGATGTCGATGAGATCGTGAATCTTATCCTGTATTCATATCAGGGAGTACGAATGTGGAGCATGGTCAGTCCCATGAAGCCAGAGGTATATCACTCTATTACTGAAAACATTAAAAGACAATTGATAGGAGAGACAAGATGATAACACTTAAAAGACCTGCAAAAGAATACGGATCAGAGGCACTTGCTTTTAAACAGGAATTTATAGATAACGGGGAATCTACGATAAATGGAAGCGAATTACTTGATCAAATGGATTCATATGATGAATGGTTAAAGTCGGTAACTGATAATATTTCATCCGATACCGTCAATCCGTCATGGGTTGTGACGGACACGTATTTTGCATTTGATGATGATGACAGGATCGTAGGTATCATTGACCTTCGTCATGAGTTAAATGATTTCCTTAAAGACTTTGGTAACAGCGGATACAGTGTAAGACCGTCTGAAAGAAGAAAAGGCTATGCCACCCAGATGCTTGGACTTATCATCCGAAGGGCAGCCGAGATCGGCATGGACAGACTGCATCTTAGCGTTGAGCGTTCAAACGAGCTGTCCGCAAAGACCATTTTAAAAAACGGCGGAAAATATGAGAGAAGCTTTACCTTTGAGGGCGAAGAAGCAGATGTCTATATGATCGATATCAATAGATAAGCAGATAAGAGTCCGTAGGTGACGATAGATTC
>JAILKC010000111.1 GCA_024694055.1 Lachnospiraceae bacterium
TTTTTGTGTCATCAAAAAAATAAAAACGTTTTTATCCGATTGCGTGCACGCGCACGTTCTCCAACGCTATTGCCTGCGGGTAACAAAGAAGGTAAAATGAAGAAGTATCGCCTGGTATGTACAGGCAGGACGGCATATGTCGGAGGGTTAAAATGAACAGAATAGATATTGATCAGCAATGGAAAATGAGGATAGCGGGGGAAGAAAAATGGTATCCTGCACAGGTTCCCGGCTCGGTGTATAATGACCTGATCACGGCCGGATGCCTTGAAGATCCGTACTACAGAGATAATGAACTTAAGGCGCTTGATCTGATGAAGAATGATTTTGAGTATCGCGGCAGTTTTGATGTGGATTCTGCTGCCCTTGAGGATTCGGATGAGGTGCTGCTTAGGTTTAACGGTCTTGATACTCTGGCACGCATCACTTTAAACGGTCATGTGCTTGGCAATGCGAATAACATGCATCGCATCTGGGAGTATCCGGTAAGGGATATCCTCAGATTGTCAGGCAATGAACTGATCATAGAATTGGCATCACCGGTGAAATTCATAGCTGCGGAATTCAAAGAAGATCCGGCAATACTCGGAACAGAAGATGCTATGTGCGGCTTTCCCAAGATCAGGAAGGGTCACTATATGTTTGGATGGGATTGGGGGCCGAGGCTGCCTGATGCCGGAATATGGAGAGAGGTAGAGCTTCTTGCCGTAAAAAAAGCCTGCTTCACAAGAACCTACTTACGCCAGGAATTTAATGACGATCTTACAAATGTCCTCATCAGTGCGGAAGTGTCGGTCAGATATGCCGGAAGCAGTCATGAGGTTGACATAACTAAAAACCGCGAAGATATCAGTCATCCGGGCAGTGAAGCCGTATCCACAGAGGCACTGCATGGACTTTCGCTTTTGCTTACTCTGACAGATCCTGAAGGCAATAATCTGTATGACAGACAGGAATATAGTAAACCTTTAGCTGTCAGGAATCCAAAACTATGGTGGCCGAACGGGCTGGGAGAGCATCCTCTGTATGAGATCAAAGCGGAGCTGGTCTTAGGATCGGGCGAGGTCGTTGATACTGTCATAAAACGCATAGGTCTGCGTAAGATGGAGATGAGCACTGCAGCTGATGAGTATGGCAATGAATTCGCACATGTCATAAATAATGTGAAATATTTTGCCATGGGTGCGGATTATATTCCGGAAGACAATATACTTGCAAGGACGGGCCACGATAGAACAAGGGATCTTTTAAACCAGTGTGTCACGGCACATTTTAATTCGATACGTGTATGGGGAGGCGGCCTGTATCCTGAGGATTATTTCTTTGATATCTGTGACGAACTGGGACTGGTAGTATGGCAGGATTTCATGTTTGCATGTGCCAACTACAGACTGACCAGAGATTTCGAAGATAACATACTTGCTGAATTAAAGGATCAGATCCGCAGGCTTTCTCATCATGCGAGTCTTGGGCTGTGGTGCGGCAACAACGAGATGGAACAGTTTGTCAGCCAGGGTGGCTGGGGAGCCAAAAATGAGATAAAGAGCGATTACGTGAAGATGTATGAGTATCTTTTTCCCAGACTTCTGGAGACCGAGGATCCCGACAGATTCTACTGGCCGGCGTCTCCTTCATGCGGAGGCGGTTTTGATGAACCGAACGATCCCAACAGAGGCGATGTACATTACTGGGAAGTATGGCATGGCAATATGCCTTTTACAGAATACAGGAAGTTCTACTTCAGATATCTGTCGGAATTCGGGTTCCAGTCGTTCCCGTCAATTAAGACGGTTGAGACATTTACTCTTCCTGAGGACCGCAACGTGTTTTCTTATGTGATGGAGAAACACCAGAGGAATGCGGCTGCCAATGGAAAGATCATGAACTATATGGAGCAGACTTTTTTGTATCCCAATGATCTGGATACTCTTATATATGCGTCACAGCTTTTGCAGGCCGAAGCGATCAGATATGGTGTGGAACATTTCAGAAGAAACAGAGGCAGATGTATGGGAACGGTATACTGGCAGCTTAACGACTGTTGGCCCGTTGCCTCATGGTCCTCGATAGATTATTACGGAAGATGGAAGGCACTTCACTACTATGCCAAGAGATTCTTCTCGCCTTTTGCAATATCCTGCGAAGAAGAAGGACTGCTCACTCAGACGATGAATGTCAATGCCGAGCCGTTTGATGTAAAGAAATCCATCCGCCTCAATGTAACCAATGAGACGTTGAATGCAAAAACGGCAGTCGTTAAGTGGCAGCTTAGAACCCCCGATGCGGCGGTTATACGTGAAGAGACTTTGACGTTAATTGTGGATGCACTTTCTTCAAAGTGGTGCGATATTGTGGAACTTCCGAATGCGGGCCTATATGACAACTATGTCAGTTATCAATTGATGGAAGACGGACAGACTGTATCGGAAGGAACAGTGATGTTCTGCCCTCCCAAACACTTTAGGTTTATGGATCCGAATCTTACCGTAAGTGTTCAGGGTGATGAGATCGTTGTATCAGCTAAGGCATATGCCAAGAGCGTGGAGATCAGAAATGATAATGATGACCTCATCCTGTCGGATAATTTCTTTGATATGAATGCCGGAGAAAAGCATATTAAGATCATAAAGGGGCAGGCTGAGGGCCTAAGGGTCAGAAGTGTATATGATATCCGCTGACGGAGGATAAAAATGGACAGTAAATATATTATAGATACAGAGCAGAACAAAGAGTATCTTGCAAAAAATGCCGCCGACTTACTTGAATTCGGAAGAAGATTTCCTTCACCCGGAGGCGGAAGCTATTATCTGGGAGATGACGGGAGGCCGTGGACAGACAGGGCCAGAGAGACATGGATAACCTGTCGTATGGCACATGTATACAGCATCGGTCACATGCTTGGAGATGAGAAAAGTGCCGATCTTGCAGCAGCAGCCATCAAGGGACTGCTTGGTGAACTTCGGGATAAGGATAACGGAGGTTGGTATGCCGGACTCACGGCAGATGATGAGATCCTGCCGACCAAGCAATGCTATGCGCATGCATTTGTGATATTGGCGGCTTCAAGTGCACTGTTGGCAGGTATGGACAGGGCAGGTGAACTTTTGGATGAAGCGCTTATGATATATGATAAGTACTTCTGGAATGAAGAGGAAGGCCTGTCGTGTGATACATGGAATACGGAGTTTACGATTCTTGACGACTATAGAGGTATCAATGCCAACATGCACACAGTCGAGGCGTTTTTGGCAGTAGCGGATGCTCTTGATGTGATATCGAATGAACAAAACTGTGTGGCCGGAGACAAATATCGCATAAGAGCCGGAAGAATAACAAACCGTGTCATCGGATGGGCAAAGGATAATGACTACAGAATACCCGAGCATTTTACCTCCAATTGGAAACCGGATCTTGATAAGAATATAGAAAAGCCCGATGACCCTTTTAAGCCGTATGGAGCAACGCCGGGACACGGGATAGAATGGGCAAGACTCATAGCGCAATGGGCTGTCACATCCGGCTTTTTGGAAAGAGCGTATTCTCACAAAAATGAAGGCATCACATTTGCAGGCAAGGATGAGTATTTGTCTGCAGCCTGCAGATTATATAACCGCGCTGTAGAGGATGCATGGAATGCGGACGGAGCTGAAGGAATAGTATACACGACCGATTGGAATGGTAAGCCTGTAGTTCATGACAGAATGCATTGGACTTTGGCTGAGGCTGTCAATACATCTGCTGTGTTGTACAGGATCACCGGTGATAAGAAGTATTCGGATGATTACAGTGCCTTTATGCAATATCTGGATACCTGTGTCCTGGATCATAAAGTCGGCTCATGGTATCATCAGTTGGATGAGCATAACAGACTTAAGGGAACGGTCTGGCCCGGTAAATCTGATCTGTATCATGCTTTCCAGGCCATGCAGATTCCATATTTAAGAACGGACATGTCCATAGCTGCGGCTGTATATAGGAAATGGCAGCAGTCGTAACTGTATTATGAACATAAAAAGCCCGATGAACAGTGTGTACTGCGCATCGGGCTTTTCGTAGTGTCAGATAGATTCAAGCTTTTTCATAAGTGAGTCAATATCCATGCCGTGTACCATAGCAGCCTCGGCTATGCTCTCGCCCTGCGAAGCAGGACATCCGATGCAGTGCATACCTTCTTCCATAAGAATGGGACCTGCCTCGGGAAGAACTCTTAAAAGCTCACCGATAGTCATATCGCGATTGATATCCATAATAACCTCCATATGTGATTGTCACTTCATCACTAGATGTTGTGGCGTGTTATATTGCACCCCACTATTATATATTATGTTCCTAAAAAAGTACATTCCCTATTCTTGACGCTGTATATGTAGAGTCTTATAATGTATTTTACACGGAGTAAAACGGTGGTTAAATATTTAACTATTTACTTTTATGTAACTATTAATATTTTATAACAGGAGGCATTAGCAAAATGAGACCAGAATGGAAAGATTTTGTAGGTGGCAAGTGGGAAAATGAAATCAACGTACGTGATTTCATCCAGAAGAACTATACTCCTTATGATGGAGATGAGAGCTTTTTGGCAGGTCCCACCCAGAACACTAAAGATCTGTGGGCAATGGTTATGGATCTGACCAAGAAGGAGAGAGAAGCAGGCGGTGTTCTTGATATGGATACCAAGGTTATCTCTACTATCACTTCTCATGGTCCCGGATACTTGGATAAGTCAAAGGAGACTATCGTGGGTTTCCAGACAGATAAGCCTTTCAAGCGTTCTATGCAGCCTTATGGTGGTATCAGAATGGCAGAGAAGGCATGCTCAGACAATGGTTATACTGTTGATCCTGAGATCAGTGAGTTTTTCTCAACACACCGCAAGACACACAATGCAGGATGTTTCGATGCATACAATCCTGAAATGAGAGCTTGCCGTTCATCACACGTTATCACAGGTCTTCCTGATGCATACGGACGTGGACGTATCATCGGCGACTACAGAAGAATAGCTCTTTACGGTATCGACAGACTTATCGAGGATAAGGAAGCTCAGAAGGAGTCTACCGGACGTGTTATGACAGATGATGTTATCCGTCTTCGTGAAGAAATCTCAGAGCAGATCGTTGCTCTTAAGATGATGAAGGAGATGGCTGCATCTTACGGATGTGATATATCTAAGCCTGCATCTAACGTTCAGGAAGCTATCCAGGCTACATACTTCGGATACCTTTCAGCAGTTAAGGAGCAGAACGGTGCAGCAATGTCACTTGGACGTACTTCTACATTCATCGACTGCTTCGCAGAGAGAGACCTTAAGAATGGTACATTCACAGAGGAGCAGATTCAGGAGTTCATTGATCACTTCATCATGAAGCTTCGTTGCGTGAAGTTCGCTCGTACACCTGAGTACAACCAGATTTTCGCCGGCGATCCGGTATGGGTAACAGAGTCTATCGGTGGTGTAGGCGTAGACGGCAGACCTATGGTTACCAAGAGCTCATTCCGTTATCTCCATACTCTTGAGAATCTCGGTGCAGCTCCTGAGCCGAACCTTACAGTACTTTGGTCTACAAGACTTCCTATTCCTTTCAAGAAGTACTGTGCTAAGATCTCTATCACAACATCTTCTATACAGTATGAGAATGATGACCTCATGAGAGTTACATACGGTGATGACTACGGTATCGCATGTTGCGTATCTTCAATGGTTATCGGTAAGCAGATGCAGTTCTTCGGAGCAAGAGCTAACCTCGCTAAGTGTATGTTATATGCTCTTAACGGCGGTGTTGATGAAGTTACCAAGAAGCAGGTTGGTCCTAAGTATCGTCCTGTAACAGGTGACATCCTTGACTACGATGATGTAATGGATAAGTTCACAGATATGATGGAGTGGCTTGCAGATGTATATGTTAACACTCTTAACATCATCCACTACATGCATGATAAGTACTGCTATGAGAGAGCACAGATGGCTCTTCATGACAGAGACGTACTCAGATATTTCGCAACAGGTATCGCAGGACTTTCAGTTGTTACTGATTCACTTTGCGCTATCAAGTATGCACAGGTTAAGGCTATCAGAGATGAGGATGGCATCATAGTTGACTTCGAGACAACAGGTGACTTCCCTAAGTATGGTAATGATGATGACAGAGCTGATACAATCGCTCATGATCTCGTTGAGACATTCATGAAGATGATCAGACGTCACCATACATACAGAAACAGCTTCCCTACAATGTCAGTTCTTACAATTACCTCTAACGTTACATACGGTAAGGCTACAGGTAATACACCTGACGGACGTAAGAAGGGACAGCCTTTCGCACCCGGTGCTAACCCGATGCACGGCCGTGATACTCATGGTGCGGTTGCTTCACTGTCATCAGTATCTAAGCTTCCTTTCGAGTTTGCACAGGACGGTATCTCAAATACCTTCTCTATCATCCCTGGAGCACTTGGTAAGGATGACAAGGTATTCGCAGGAGACATTGAAGTTGACCTTAGTAAATAAGACGACTCCAATATCTCGACGGTCAACTTCAATGTCAGGCTTGGCTGTGGAACAGACAAGCTGGGATATATGAAGTAGACCTTAGCAAATAATATTTGAATTATTACTCTTGATGATGAAAGGAGGCGACGCTACATGAATGAGAATGAGATGATTGACGACCTTATCAATCAACTTGATTCTGGTATGACCAAGGGAGTGGGACATGTCAATGTCTTCACGGATGAGAATACTGATGATGTTAAAGAGGTTGAGACTATGGGATGTACAGATTGCTCTCGTACTCCTTTAGCCTGCAGCGTGCCTACACTTCATCAGGGAATTGATGATTATCAATAATACTTTACAAGGAGGATTGAATTATGGCAGCTTCTACAGCACAGGTTGACAACCTTGTATCTTTGTTAGATGGATATGCAAAGAAGGGTGGTCACCATTTAAACGTTAACGTACTTAACAGAGAGACACTTATTGATGCACAGCAGCATCCTGAGAATTATCCTCAGCTTACGATCCGTGTTTCAGGCTACGCAGTTAACTTCGTTAAGCTTACACCTGAACAGCAGGCAGACGTTATCTCTCGTACATTCCATGAGTCAATGTAACTCATCGATTGCACCAAAGTAACCCAGAGGGCCGGTGTTGACACCGGCCCTTTTTATCTTATCAGGAAACATACAGTATTTCCGATCACAAAAGAGGTGTTCATGAAAGGTAAAATACATTCATTACAAAGCTTCGGCACGGTTGATGGCCCCGGAGTGAGATATGTTGTCTTCATGCAGGGATGCCCGATGAGATGCCTGTATTGTCATAATCCGGATACCTGGCCTGTTAATGCAGGTGAGGAGATGGAAGCATCTTACATTATTGAGCAGTACAAGCGTAACGAAGGATTCTATACGGATGGCGGTCTTACGGTTACCGGAGGAGAGCCGCTCCTTCAGATAGATTTTCTTTTGGAGCTGTTTGAGTTATGTAAACAAAACAACATCCATACATGTATAGATACTTCAGGTATTACATATAAGCCTTCCAACAAGGAATACAATGAGAAGTTAAATAAACTGCTGGACATGACTGATCTTGTCATGCTCGATATCAAGCATATCGATCCTGATAAGCACAAAGAACTTACGTCGCAGCCCAATGACGGCATACTGGCTTTTGCTGAACTTTTGTCTGAAAAAGGCGTGGATACGTGGATCAGACATGTTGTGGTTCCGGGGCTTACGGATGATGATGAATATCTTGAGAAACTTGGCTATTTCATAGGAGGACTTAAATCACTTAAAGCTTTGGATGTACTTCCGTATCATGATATGGCCAAACCTAAATATGAGAACCTTGGTATAGATTATCCGCTTGCAGATGTGCCGCCTCTTGACAAAAATGTTGCTCTTGAAAAGAAGCAGGTCATCCTGAATGGTATTAAGAAAAGGCGTGCGGAAGAGGGAGCGGAACACCACGAGGTCAATCACCTGTAGACGTGATAAATACGGGTATTATCGGCATATGTCGGTAATGAAAATCCGCAAGAAATACTTGTTATATTTGGTGTCTTGTATTAGAATAATGTTAATTGGTTAACAAAGAATTGTTATGGAAATATTGTAAGGAGGTATACTGACATGGCTTTTTGTATAGGAGATTCTTGCATCAGCTGCGGTTCATGTGAGGGACAGTGTCCTGTAGGTGCTATTTCTATGGGAGATGGTAAGTACGAGATCGATGCTGACAAGTGCATCGATTGTGGTTCTTGCGCAGGACAGTGCCCTGTAGGCGCTATAGCTGAGGGCTGATGTATATCATTTGATCATAACAGATCATATAACAGAGGACAGACCATTAGGCCTGTCCTTTGTTATATCTGATTCTCATTTTTTGATTCTCAATTTTCTGTTCTTCTTTTTTCTATATTACCGAATTTGGTATAGTCGGGGATCCAAGCAAGTTCTACGGTACCTATAGGGCCATTACGCTGTTTACCTATGATGATCTCTGCGATATTGGGTCTCTCTGTATCTTTGTTATATACCTGATCTCTGTATATGAACATGATCACGTCGGCATCCTGCTCTATGGCTCCGGA
>JAILKC010000136.1 GCA_024694055.1 Lachnospiraceae bacterium
GATCGTGGATCATATCGCACATGCCATAATGTGGCTGCTTCATATCAATCCTCATGAGAAATCTCTCATGACCGAGGCGGAGCTTCGTACATTCGTGGATGTCAGTCATGAAGACGGTGTGATCGAAAGCGATGAGAAGAAACTTATCAATAACGTTTTTGACTTCTCGGATTCTATAGCCAAGGAGATCATGATACCCAATATAGACATGGTTTGCGTGGAAGATACGGACAGCTATGATGAGGTGATGGAGGTCTTTAAGGATTGCATGTATACGAGGCTTCCGGTATACAGATCTGAGAGGGACAACATCATCGGCCTTGTGAATATCAAGGATTTCATCCTGGTAGAGGATAAGAAGAATTTCCGCATAGAAGACATCATGCGAAGCGGATATTATACATATGAATATAAGAAGACATCCGATCTGCTCATGGAACTGAGGCAGAGCACGAACAGTATGGCTTTTGTGGTGAGTGAATACGGTGTCTGCGTGGGCATGGTGACACTTGAGGATCTGCTTGAGGAGATCGTGGGTGAGATCAGGGATGAGTTCGATGAAGAAGAGAAGGAATTTATCAAGAAGGTCGAAAAGGATGTCTATATCATAGACGGCAGCCGTAAGATAGATGATGTCAATGATGCGCTCGGACTTAAGCTTGACAGTGAGGAATATGATTCCATCGCAGGTCTTATTCTTGAACAGATTGACAGGATGCCTGTAGAGGGTGATGAAGTAAGGCTTGAAGACGGAGTGGTGCTTAAGGCCAACGAAGTCGACAATAACCGCATCACCAAGGTCAGACTTACGATCCAGAAAGAAGAAACGGAACAGTAGCCGAGATGAAAAATGCTTTGCATAAAAGCGAAAGTATGCTATACTACCTTAGATGTGACGACGGGGGCGGAATTATGCCATCCCGAATATATGAATTTACCGAACGGAGGATATCCTGATGAAGCATATCAAGACTATCAGCACAAGAGATCTTAAGGAGTCTATGAAGAAGGGCGGATGCGGCGAGTGCCAGACATCATGCCAGTCAGCATGCAAGACTTCATGTACCGTAGGCAATCAGACCTGTGAGAAGGTTAAATAGAAGATCGATCAGATAGCAGACATTAGGCTCGAAGTTACAGCCATATACCGGTGAGATCATCCGGTATGCGGATGTGGCTTCGAGTTTGTTATGCTTATTAGGGATTTATTATGGTACATCAGTATAAGAACAACGGATATAATATAGTGCTCGATGTCAACAGCGGTTCCATTCACGTGGTGGACGAGTGTGTGTATGACATTGTTCCGGTGCTTGAGCCCATATTGAAGGCCGGCCTTACAGGTGAGACTGCCATAGAGGCGGCGTGCATGGCATGCGAGAAGTTGCCTTACAGCAGCAGTGACATGAGAGAAGCCATTGAGGAACTCATGGAACTTCATGAGGCAGGTAAGCTCTATTCACCGGATATATATGAGGACTATGTAATAGATTTCAAAAAGAGAGAGACTGTTGTCAAGGCTTTATGCCTGCACATTGCTCATGACTGTAACCTTGCATGTAAGTATTGTTTTGCAAGCGAGGGCGAGTATCATGGCGACAGGGCGCTTATGAGCCTTGAGGTGGGTAAGAAGGCATTGGATTTCCTTGTAGCCAATTCGGGCAACAGAGTCAATCTTGAAGTAGACTTTTTCGGTGGTGAGCCCACGCTTAACTTTGATGTCGTTAAGGGCATAGTGGAGTATGGAAGAAGTCTTGAAGCGCCAAATAATAAGAAGTTCCGCTTTACCCTTACCACTAACGGCGTGCTGCTTAATGACGATATATTGGAATTCGCCAATAAAGAGATGTCCAATATCGTGTTAAGCATAGACGGACGTAAGGAGATCAACGATAAGATGCGTCCCATGCGTGGCGGGCAGGGTACATATGATGTGATAGTGCCCAAGTTTATGAAGGTGGCCGAGAGCAGGGATCAGATGAATTACTATGTGAGGGGTACCTTTACCAGAAATAATCTTGATTTCTCGGAAGATGTAAAGCATCTGGCTGATCTTGGTTTTAAGCAGATCTCGGTTGAACCGGTAGTTGCTGAGCCGACTGATGATTATGCGTTGCAGGAAGAAGATCTGCCGGTACTCTTTGAAGAGTATGACAAGCTTGCACTTGATCTTTTGGACAGGGCAAAAAGAGGAGAACCTGTCAATTTCTTCCACTTTATGATAGATCTTACGGGTGGACCGTGCGTGGCCAAGAGGCTTTCGGGCTGCGGATCCGGTACAGAGTATCTTGCAGTGACACCGTGGGGTGACCTCTATCCCTGTCATCAGTTTGTGGGCAACGAAGATTTCCTTATGGGCAATGTCTATGACGGAGTCAGCCGCAGCGATATAAGGGATGAATTCAAGGGCTGCAATGTATATGCAAAAGAGAAGTGCAGAAAGTGTTTTGCAAGATTCTACTGCAGCGGCGGATGTGCGGCCAATTCGTACAATTTCCACGGTAATATCAATGACGCCTATGATTTGGGTTGTGAATTGATGAAAAAAAGAGTAGAATGTGCTATTATGATGAAAGTTGCTCTTGATGAGCAGAATGAACAGTGAATCAGAATATATATACATTAATATGAAGCAAGGAGAGAGATTATGAAAAAGAGTTCGGCGGTCATATGGCTTATAGCGTTGCTTGCGCTGCTTGCCGGCGGTATATACACCGCAGTATATGGTTTGGACGAGAACGGGGCGGGATCTGCAAAGAGTATCAAGCAGGGCCTTGATCTTGCAGGCGGTGTCAGCATCACATATCAGGTAGTCGGAGAAGAGAATCCCGACAAGGAAGATATGGCAGATACCATATACAAGCTCCAGAAGCGTGTAGAGGGCTACAGTACTGAAGCTCAGGTATATTCAGAGGGCAGTGACAGAATCAATATAGAGATTCCCGGTGTCAGTGATGCCAATGCTATACTTGAGGATCTTGGTAAGCCCGGTTCACTGTATTTCATCAGACAGACGGATGAAGCAGGTGAGCTTAACTACGGTTACGGTTATTCTGAGGATATGACTTCTGTAGGATATATTCTCACCAAGAGTATAGATGATCTCATCGCAAGCGGTGATGTGGTACTTACAGGTACAGAGGTTGCCGATGCTCAGGCAGGTGCTACCAAAGACAGCATGGGCAATCAGCAGTTCGTGGTATCACTTAACTTTACTCCCGAAGGAACACAGAAGTTCGCGGATGCAACTCAGAAGGCTTTTGATAAAGGTGAGTCCATTGCGATCTACTATGACGGAGAGATCGTGAGCGCTCCCAATGTCAATGAGCCCATCTTAAACGGACAGGCACAGATATCAGGTGACTTCACATACGAAGATGCTGACAGACTTGCTTCTACGATCAGAATCGGTGGACTTAAGCTTGAACTCGAAGAGTTAAGAAGTAATGTCGTAGGTGCTCAGCTCGGACAGACAGCCATTGAGACATCCCTTAAGGCAGCTGCTATCGGTTTTGCAATAGTAGCCGTGCTTATGATCGTTATATATCTTCTTCCCGGATTTGCTTCAGTTGTTGCACTTGGCATATATACAGTACTTGTTGTGACTCTTTTGTCAGGATTTGATATTACGCTCACTCTTCCCGGTATTGCAGGTATCATCCTCTCTATCGGTATGGCGGTTGATGCGGACGTTATCATATTCGCAAGAATAAGAGAAGAGATCGCGGCAGGCGCAGGTGTGGGACAGGCTATAGACACGGGATTTAAGAAGGCTCTGTCGGCTATCGTTGACGGTAATATCACGACCCTTATAGCAGCTCTTGTGCTCGGCATCATGGGAACAGGAAGTGTTAAGGGCTTTGCACAGACACTTGGCCTTGGTATCGTTGTATCGATGTTCACGGCGCTGGTTATTACCAAACTGCTCATCAAGTCTTTATATACACTTGGACTTACAAGTGAGAAGTTATACGGAAGAGCAAAGGAGCGTAAGAGCGTCAGGTTCCTGTCAGGAAGAAAGGTGTTCTTCGCAATATCACTTATCGCGATAATCTCAGGATTTGTATTCATGGGTGTCAATAAGGGATCAATCGGTGATATCCTTAATTACTCAATGGAGTTTAAGGGCGGTACATCTACTACGGTTACCTTCAATGAGGATCTAAGCCTCGATAAGATCGATGCGGATGTTGTTCCGGTGATCAATGCGGCTATAGGCTCAGGTCAGGTACAGTGCCAGAAGGTACAGGGTACCAATGAAGTCATCATCAAGACCAGAACTCTTTCGGTCAGTGAGAGAGAAGCCATGAATCAGGCGTTGGTTGATTCGTTCTCTGTTGATAAGGAGAAGATCACCGCAGAGACGATCTCATCTACGATTTCATCTGAGATGAAGAGAGATGCCATCATCGCGGTTGTAGTGGCTACGATCTGCATGCTCATATATATTTGGTTCAGATTCAAGGATATCAGATTCGCAGCAAGTTCAGTGCTCGCTTTGGTACATGACGTGCTCGTGGTACTTGCATTCTATGCCATAGCGAAGGTATCGGTCGGCAATACGTTCATCGCATGTATGCTTACGATAGTCGGTTACTCGATAAATGCGACCATTGTCATATTCGACCGTGTACGTGAGAACTTAAGAACCATACGTAATAAGGACAGCCTGGAGGATATGGTCAATGCAAGTATCAACCAGACACTTTCAAGAAGTATATTTACATCCCTTACGACATTTATCATGGTCGCATCGCTGTTCATTCTCGGTGTTACATCGATCAGAGAATTCGCAATGCCTCTTATGGTAGGTATCGTATGCGGAACATATTCATCAGTATGCTTAACGGGTGCTATGTGGTTCGTGTTCCGTACCAAGATCAAGGCAGAGAGTAAGTAATGAATTCCAAGTGGATGCTTCTTACGAAGAAGGCAGATTTTGCCGGAATCGGAAAAGAACTTGATATTGATCCTGTGGTTGTGCGTGTCATGCGCAACCGCGGGCTTAAGACCGCAGAACAGATGCGGTCTTTTTTAGCTTTGGATACGGAAGATGGGATAACGGATATCATGCATGATCCGATGCTGCTTCCGGATATGGACAAAGCTGTTTTGATCCTTGCAGGCAAGGTAAAGGATAAAAAGCATATCCGCGTTGTCGGGGACTATGATGTGGATGGTGTGACAGCTTCCTATATATTGGTAAAGAGCCTAAAACAAATGGGAGCCAAGGTATCGTACGCCATACCGGATCGGATGACAGACGGATACGGGATCAATACGGATATGGTGGAGTCGGCATATGAAGATGGAGTGGATACGCTGCTTACCTGTGATAACGGAATAGCCGCGTTTGAGGCAATGGAGCTTGCCAAGGGATATGGTATGGCCTGTATCGTGACGGATCATCATGAAGTGCCTTTTGATGATTTGGGTGGCGATAAGGAGTATAAGCTTCCGCCGGCTGATGCGATAGTGGATCCGAAGCGGATGGACAGTATATATCCGTATAAGGAGATATGTGGTGCCATGGTGGCTTATAAGCTTGTTTTGGCACTGAATGAGCATCTTATAGGAGACGGTGAGAATGAGGATCTTATCCTTGATAAAGAGAATACAGATGAGCTCCTTACCATGGCCGGACTTGCTACCGTGTGCGATATGATGGAGCTTATGGATGAGAACAGGGCGGTGGTCAAAAAGGCGCTTAAGCTTATGGATAATACTTCCAATACCGGGCTTAAGGCTCTTATCAGAGTATGCGGGATAGATAAGGAACCGATGAATACATATAAGTTGGGATTTGTGATAGGTCCATGTATCAATTCGACCGGAAGACTTGAGAACGCATCTTTATCACTAAAGCTTTTGCTTGAGGAGAATTATGAAGAGGCGACAAAAGCGGCCGTCAGACTCAAGAATCTGAATGACTCGCGTAAAGCCATGACGGAGGATGGTATCAGACTTGCCATGGATCATGTCGAAAAAAACGGGCTTTATGATGACAAGGTCATCGTAGTGTATCTGCCCGGTCTTCACGAATCCCTTGCAGGAATAGTTGCCGGAAGGATAAAGGAAAAATTCTATAAGCCGACGCTTGTCTTTACCGATTCAGAGGACGGAATCAAGGGATCGGGTCGTTCGGTGGAAGGCTATGACATGTATGAAGAGCTCAATCGCTATAAGTCCATGTACATCAAATTCGGCGGCCATAAGATGGCAGCCGGACTTACGGTCAAAAGGGCCTTTTTTGATGACTTTAAAGCAAAGATAGTATCTGACTGTACACTGACGGATGATGATCTGACGGAGAAGATATATATAGATGCGGCGATGCCTTTTTCTTATGTATCCGAGAGGCTTATACATGATATGTATAAGCTGGAACCCTTTGGCCTTGGTAATGCCAGACCGCTATTTGCCCAGAAAAATGTGTGTTTAAGGTCTGCACGTATACTCGGTAAAAACGGTTCTACCTGTAAGATTTTTGCAAGCGTTCTCCCGGATGGGTGGTCGCAGGATTCAGGTGGCGATTTAAGCGGGCTGCCGCAGTATGAACTCATACTTTTTAAGGATGCGGAAGGGTTACTTAAAGCCATAGAAGATAAGTACGGATCAGAAGCAAAAACAGGACTGATTAAATCCGGATCTGACAGAAACACTATGGGTCCGGGGATAAATATCATGGCTGAGGTTACATACTGCCCTGATATCAATGAATATAACGGCAACAGATCGATACAATATGTGATAAAGAATTACCATATATAAACTTTTATTTTAGATTCTTAATTTTTGTTTTATTAATTGGACACATTTTGATCACATTTAGGGAGTATAGTACAAGCATAGATAGTTGATTACTCACTATCTCCCCCCTCATAAGAACAGAAGCCCTGCAGGAGACTGCAGGGCTTTTGGCGTATCGTGGACAGAAAAGGCATTTTGTGCTATTGTAAAGGGTAGCGCTTTATGCTTAAGGAGGCCACGAGTGAGACTAAAAGCTCTATTGGAAAAACTTGATTACAGGGTGATATCAGGGGAAGAAGATAAGGAGATATCAGCTGTCATATATGATTCGCGCAGACTGTGTAAGGATTGCCTGTTTATATGTATTGAGGGCGCCAATTTTGATGGTCACAGCGTGATAGCGGATGCGGCGGCATCAGGTGCTGCCGGCGTGGTGGTATGTAAGGATGTTGCCTTGCCTGCAGACAGTGATATGACTGTTATAAGAGTGGAAGATACCAGATATGCAATGGCATTCATTGCGGCGGCATATAACGGTAATCCTGCAGATAAGCTTACTGTCATAGGTATCACGGGTACCAAGGGAAAGACCACTGTCACATATATGACCAAGGGGATACTCGAACAGGCAGGTCATAAAGTCGGGCTTATCGGCACTATAGAGACTATCATAGGGGATGAGCACATCCCGTCCAAGAATACAACTCCCGATTCATATACTATACAGGAATACTTTAAGCGCATGGTAAATGAGGGCTGCGATGCGGTGGTGATGGAAGTGTCCAGCCAGGGGCTGATGCAGCACCGCACACAGGGCTTTGTATTTGATTACGGTATCTTTACCAATATCGAGCCTGATCACATAGGGCCCAACGAACATAAAGACTTTGAAGACTATCTTAACTGCAAGGGAATGCTCTTTAAGCAGTGCAAGGTGGGTATAGTCAACGGCGATGATGCGCATGTGGATGATGTGATCAAGGGCCATACATGCAAAGTATACACATATGGACTTAAGGAAGGCTGTGATTACAGAGCTACCGATATGAGGATGACCAGAGGAAAGGGACATATCGGAGTAAGTTTCCATGTAGACGGCAAGGTGGAGATGGATGTGGATGTATCCACGCCGGGAATATTCAGTGTATATAATGCGCTGACTGCAGTGGCGATATGCGATCAGTTCGGCGCCGGAGAGAGAGAAGTCAGGAATGCCTTAAAAGAGGTAACGGTCAAGGGACGAATAGAACTTATTCATGTATCCGATGACTTTACGCTTATGATAGATTATGCGCATAATGCGATGGCGCTTGAAAGTCTTTTGGGTACACTTAAGGAATATAACCCGCACAGGCTTGTGTCACTTTTCGGTTGCGGAGGTAACAGAGACCGTAACAGAAGATTTGAGATGGGCGAGGTGAGCGGCAGGCTTGCAGATTTTACCATTATCACATCGGACAATCCAAGATTTGAAGATCCGCTTGATATCATAGCGGATATTGTGACGGGTATAGAGAAGACAGATGGCAATTATGTGACCATCGCAGACAGAAAAGAAGCGATCAAATATGCCATTACACATGGTGAACCCGGAGATATCATAGTACTTGCCGGCAAGGGACATGAAGACTATCAGGAGATAAAGGGCGTAAAATACCCGATGGATGAGCGTGTGCTCATATCGCAGATACTTGAGGAAATAAAGTAATGCGTTATGCCAATGTGATCATAGACATATCTCACGAGGCTGTGGACAGGCCTTTTACCTATATTGTTCCCGATGAACTTGTGTCACAGTGTCATCCCGGGACAAAGGTAAGCATTCCGTTCGGTAAGGGTAACAGTGAACGTATGGGCGTGATACTTGCACTTACGGATCATCCGTCCGTTCCTGTGGCCAAGCTTAAAGAGATAAGTTCTGTGGTACTGTCACAGGACGCTACGGAATCAAGACTCATAGAACTGGCATATTACATAAAAGAGCAGTATGGCTCTACAATGATAGATGCACTTAAACTTGTATTGCCGGCCAAAAAGACCTACAGAAAAAAAGCTGCGGATAAAGAACCGTATTCGGATGAAGAGGTGGATGAGTCACGCGGCATGGACATCATATTAAATGAAGAACAGATGTCAGTGGTCACGGATTTCACCGGAGAATATGACAGAGGTGTCAGGAAGACATATCTTATACATGGTATTACGGGAAGCGGCAAGACGGAAGTCTATATTAGGCTCATTCATCATGTGGTATCAAGGGGCAGACAGGCCATTATGCTCATACCTGAGATAGGGCTTACATATCAGACTGTTAAGAGATTCAAGAGATATTTCGGCGAACGTGTTGCCATCATGAATTCCTCTCTGGCAGCAGGTGAGAGATTCGCATATTATGAGAAAGCCAAGAACAGACAGATAGATGTCATCATAGGACCGAGGTCAGCTCTTTTTACTCCGTTTCCCGATGTCGGGATCATCATCATGGATGAGGAGCATGAGGGCACTTATAAGAGTGAGACAATGCCGAGATTCCACGCAAGAGATGTAGCGATCAAACTTGCCGATATGCATGGAGCATCGGTTGTGCTCGGAAGTGCGACACCAAGCGTGGAATCATATTATCACGCCCTAAACGGTGACTACGGTTTATTTGAATTAAGTAACAGAGCCACGGGTGCCATGCTTCCTGAGGTAGAGATAGTAGACCTGCGCACAGAACTTAAGGCCGGCAACCGGACGATGTTCAGTAACGTGCTTAGGCAACGGCTTGTTGAGACCGTAAGTAACGGCAAACAGGCAATGCTTTTTATAAACAGACGAGGGTACGCGGGGTTTGTATCCTGCAGGGCCTGCGGCAAAGTGATGAAATGTCCGCATTGTGATGTTTCTTTGTCTGAGCACAGGGGTAAAGGCATACTTGTATGTCATTACTGTGGCTATGAGGCACCCAAACCGAATAACTGTCCTTCATGCGGATCCAAATACATCATGTCGTTCAAAGCCGGTACGGAGCAGATAGAAGAAGGTGTCAAAAAGATATTGCCGGGTGTCAGAACACTTCGCATGGATGGAGATACGACCACCGGCAAGGACAGTAGGGAGAAGATCCTTAAGGCATTCGGTGAGCATAAGGCTGATGTTCTGATAGGGACGCAGATGATAGTCAAGGGCCATGATTTTGCGGATGTGACCCTGGTAGGTGTACTGGCGGCCGATATAAGCCTGGCTTCCGGAGATTACAGAGCGGGAGAGCGAACCTTTGAACTGCTCACTCAGGCAGCCGGAAGGGCAGGGAGAGGTTCTGTACCCGGGAAAGTGGTCATACAGACTTATCAGCCTGATCATTACAGTATAGTGCATGCAGCTTCGCAGGATTACAAAGCATTTTATGAGGAAGAGATACTGTATCGTGATATAGCGGGGTATCCTCCCATCAAGGAGATAATGGCTGTGCTCATATCCGATAAGGATGAAGATGCGGCATATCTGGCGGCAGTCAATCTGTCCGGACTGTGCCGTGCAAAAGGCCGTGAAGTGCAGATAATAGGCCCGGGCAAGGCTGGTATAGGTAAGATAAGTGACAGACACAGATATGTGTTTTACATTAAGGCCGATAAAAAGGAAGACCTTATAATACTAAAGGATGATATGGAAGAATGGCTTGATTCGGGGGCCGGAGACAGTGCCATACCTGTTAAGGTGGCATTTGACTTCGGGCCGATGAATCCGTTCTAGGAAGTTACGGAGGAGAAAATGGCATTAAGACAGATCAGGATCATGGGTGATCCGGTGCTGGAAAAAGTATGTAAAGAGGTAAAAGAGGTCACACCGAGGACTTTGGAACTTATCAATGATATGCTTGACACCATGTATGAAGCAAACGGTGTGGGATTGGCAGCGCCGCAGGTGGGTGTTCTTAAGCGTATAGCGGTGATAGATGTGACGGGAGAGGATCCGCTTGTGATGATCAATCCCAAGATCATAGAGAGTGACGGAGAACAGACCGGTTATGAAGGGTGCTTAAGTCTGCCGGGTAAGAGCGGAGAAGTTACGCGCCCCAATCATGTCAAGGCTGTGTATTATGATGAACAGATGAACCTTAAGGAAGTGGAAGGTACCGAGCTGCTTGCCAGGGCAATATGCCATGAACTTGAGCATCTCGACGGTCATATGTACACGGAGAAGGTCAACGGTGAACTGGTAGATAATTCCGAACTTGTAGAGGAAAAGGAAGATCAGGAATAGTTCGCCACAGAGGAGACAAAGGGTATGAATATCATCTATATGGGCACTCCCGATTTTTCCGTGGGAGCGTTGCGGGCCATAGTAAAAGCCGGACATAACGTAAAGCTTGTAGTGACACAGCCTGACAAAGCGAGAGGCAGAGGCGGGGAAGTATCTTTTTCTCCGGTTAAGCAGTGTGCGCTTGAACTCGGACTTGAGGTCTATCAGCCCGATAAGATAAGAGAACCGGAGGCGGTTAAAAAGCTTAAGAGCATAGATGCGGACATATATGTGGTAGTTGCTTTCGGACAGATCCTTACGGAAGAGGTCTTAAATATTCCGAAGTACGGATGTATCAACATTCATGCGTCATTGTTGCCAAGGTACAGAGGGGCGGCTCCGATCCAGTGGGCCATTCTTAACGGAGATGAAAAGACCGGCATCACTATCATGCAGATGGATAAAGGAATCGATACCGGAGATATCCTTTTACAAAAGAGTGTGGATATAGATAAAAAAGAAACCGGCGCCAGCCTTTTTGATAAACTTGCATCCCTTGGAAGTGAGGCGATAACAGAAGCGCTTGAACTTATAGAAAAGGGTGGTATCACTGTAACTCCGCAGGATGAGAGCATGGCAAGCCATGTGGGAATGCTTAATAAGGATATGGGGCGGATAAGCTGGAACAGAGATGCTGCGGTCATTGAGAGATATATAAGGGGACTTAATCCATGGCCCGGTACATTTACATATCACAAAGGTAAGATGATCAAGATATGGGATGTGGATGTGTGCGACAGTGCTCTTTTTGCACACGTATATAAAAAAGGTGATTTTAAACCCGGCGAAGTGCTGAAGGCAGATAAGAACGGAATATATGTTGCGGCAGGAGATACCGCGCTGCTTATAAAGAGCCTGCAGCCTGAGGGCAAAAAGCGCATGGATGCGGCGGCATTTTTGCTGGGTCATCCGATAACGACCGGAGAGATATTTGGATAAGAACAGATTAAGTGACTACAACAATATAGATTTAAGGGCGATCGCACTTGATATACTGCTGGCACTTAGGACTGAAGGCGCCAAGAGTCATGTTCTTCTAAAAGATACGCTCGATAAATATGATTATCTTCCGAATACTCACAAGGGCTTTTTGAAACGACTTGTAAACGGATCGATAGAGTACAGGCTTTTGGCTGATTATGTCATAGGCTGTTTTTCGAAGACTCCGGTTAATAAGCTTAAACCTGTAATACGTGAGATATTCAGGATGAGTATATATCAGTATCTGTTCATGGACAGTGTGCCTGACAGCGCCGTATGTAATGAAGCAGTGAGACTTACGGGCGCCAGGGGGCTTAAAGGGTTGAAGGGCTATGTCAACGGAGTGCTTAGATCCGTTATGAGAGACTATGACAGTATCAAATGGCCCGATAAAGATAAGGAACCGGTTAAGTGGCTTGGTGTCACTTACTCATGCCCTGAGCTTATAGTGAGTGGACTTTTGGATGATTACGGATATGACGTGACAGAGCGGGTATTACGCTCGTCGTTATCTGAAGCCGGAGTATATGTAAGGATAGATGAAAGCTTAGGCGATGAGATGATAAGAGCCGTAAAAGAAGAACTTGCGGCAGAGGGTTGCATCGCAGATGGTGATATCGGCAACACCGGTGACGT
>JAILKC010000153.1 GCA_024694055.1 Lachnospiraceae bacterium
AATGTTTGCATAGGAAGGATAACGATGTCTTCTTGTATCCAACACCAATATACACACAGAGATAAGTTTTTTCATAAGTTATTCTCTTACTCGGTTATTCCCGTAGACTCCCAAACCTCAAACAAGAAGACATTGTTATCCTCCCTATCCAATGGTATGTCAGCCGGAGTATCGGTGGAAGCAGCTTTGGCATTACCGCTATTTCTGTTTTTTATGATCAACCTCTTATCTTTATTCACGGTATATGAGACATACTCCAAAAACCTCGCAGATACATATGAAAAAGCAAGACATTTGGCCATGGTGGCACATACTCTTTCTGATACGGATGAGATGGTAGATTTGTATAAGACACAAAAAATGTCGCCCCTATATGAATATATAGGGTTTAATGATACATATACCAAGGCGTCCGTACATATGCGAAAATGGACCGGCTACAACATTATGTCAACTGAAACAATGCAAGTGGATGAAGAATATGTATATATTACCGAAAGTGGAACAGCATATCACAGATCAAGAGATTGCAGTCATCTTAAAATATCAATACACATAATAAAAGCAGAGAATGCAGTAATTGAGAGAAATGATTATGGGCAGCGGTACAGACCTTGCGAAAAATGTGCATTAGGCTGTAGTACGGGGCTTGTATTTGTGACTGATAAAGGAGACAGATATCACAATAATGCAGCATGCAGCGCACTTAAGAGAACGATTAAGACAGTTCCGCTTTCACAGGTTGGAGGAAGAGGTCCATGCAGTGAATGCGGAGGTAACTAGAGATGGATCCCAAAGTAGTGATTATATTATTGTTAATTACAGGATTGTTAACAGCTTCAGTATATGACATTAAGACTATGTGCGTTCCTTTTTGGCTGATACTGTGTTTCATTATATTAGCTGCAGTTTCTGTTGTGACAGAAATAGTGCATCATCGGAGCAGGGAAGCACTGTTGACGGTTATGTTTTCCTTGATCCCTTTATTACTCATAGTGATGAGTGCACCATTACATGTAGAATTCATTGGAACTGCGGATGGGATAATCATTTTCGTCATAGGAGCAGTTATGGGAACGGCAGGCCTTGTGGCAATATTGACGCTTTCGTTTATAATATCAGGTCTGGGATCCGCATTTTGCATTATCCTTGGCAAAAAAAACAGAAAAGACAAGATACCGTTGGTTCCGTTTCTGACTGTCGGAACAATTGCAGGAGTGTACTTACTTGTATGAGAAGTGATCATTCGAAAAATATTAAGAACAGCAAGCCAGCTAAAGGTCTACCGGGATATATGACGGTAGAGGCCTCTATGCTTATTCCACTTACGATGACATGTTTTGTGATCGTCATATATTATTCTGTTTTTTTGTTTAATCATTTGGTGGTATATCAAAGTACATATATGGCAGCGCACAGAGGAAGTATGCTGAAAAATACGGTTTCAGATGCTGTTAATGAATATATAAAACAGGAGCTTAACAAATTACTTGATGAACAGGTTTATCAATACAGAGTAAACTTTAATACACAGGTTAACGCCATGAGTATAGATGTTACGGCAGATACGTCACTTATTCAACATGAGATAACAGGTATCTTTTTTTCTGACAGAGAGTTAGAGGGCAAAAAAGACATAACTGTTTTAAGGCTGGATCCGGTTGATTATATAAGAAACAGCGAAAGATTTCGTTAGATATGAGGAGACATATATGGATATCATTCAGGAAATGGGAAGAAGCTATTTAATCATAGATGATGTTACGAAAGCTGATGTGCAGTATATGGCCAGAATGCTTACGGATAATCACATTCCGGGTATTTTGCAGTGTAAAAAAGGATTATATCAGAACAGGAACGTACTGAAATACGACATAACCAATATGAGGAGTGTTCGTAGTGAGTATTCCAATCGAATGATGTCTTTTAAAGATGTTGCCGAGCTTTTGTATGATATTGCGGATATCACGATATCCACAGCGTCTTATTTGTTGGATGAAGGTTATTTCAGTTATCTGCCGGATTTCATTTATCTTGATATGGAGTACAACCGCCCATATATGTTGTATATTCCGTTTGAATGTGCAGAGAACAATGCGGAAGGAAGGTATTATGGACTGGCGGATTTCCTGTTGGAGAAGTTGGATCATAAAGAGGAAGCAGCTGTAAGCATAGCTTATCAGTTTTACAGAATGTCCAAAGAACCATTATTTTCGCTACAGGGTTTTTGCAGCATTATTGATCGGGAAAAGAACGAGCGACAGATTGAATACAGGGCAGAGATCTTATCAAAAGAAAAAGCATATTATTTGGACCGGGAAGAGGCTGAGAATGTTGATATCAATATTTCAAGATCAATAAGTAAAAATGTAAAACGAGACAACTCTTTGATCAAACTGATTATCAGCGGGATAATCACCATAATACTGGTTGTAGTGTATCTGTTGATCGGAAAAGGTATGTATGGTATATACTCTCTGATGTTATTAATACTCAGTCTGTTTACGAGCGGCATAGTGACAGCGATATATCTTTACAGACGATATAAAAATACGAGAGAAGACAGGTTGCTTAATGATATGCCGGATAATCCCGTAACGGTCAAGGAATTTTGGGGTGGAGATGAAAAAACGGTTTTCTTTGATGAAGAGACGCAGTTTTTTGAACCGGAGACCGAAAAATATGTGATAGAGTGGACGGAGGATGGCAAAGAGAAAAGGGAGATTCTGAAAAAAGATACAGCCTTTATCGGAAAGAAATATGATGAGGTAGATGTATGTATTTCAGACCCTACAATAAGCAGAAAACACGCGAGAATTACGATAAAAGGCAATGGACTTACGCTTCAGGATCTTGGAAGTACCAACGGGACATTTTTCGAGGGCAGAAAAATAGAACCCGGAGAAGAGGTAAGATTACTGAAAAATCAAGATTTCGTACTTGGTAAAGTGGCGGTTCGTGTAGTATAATTATATTGTACGCCCATCTATGAAAGGTGTACGAAATATATGCTTTTACGCGCAGGGAGAATAAGTTGAAGATCAATATTTACTACGGCGGAAGAGGTCTTATAGATGATCCTACATTGTATGTGATCAATAAGATGCAGAAGGTGTTGGAGGAAGAACTGTATGTTAAGGTAGAGCGATTCATGCTTTATGAGCTTAAGAACAGTATCACTACACTTCCCCAGACACTTAAGGATGCGGATGGTATCATTTTGGCCACTACCGTAGAGTGGTACGGAATAGGCGGATATCTGATGCAGTTTTTGGATGCATGCTGGTTATATGCAGACAAGGAGAAGCTGTCCAAGATATACATGGCGCCCGTAGTTATGTCAACCACATATGGAGAGAGAGAGGGCAAGCTCAATCTTTCAGCCGCATGGGAGATCCTGGGAGGAAGACCGTGCAGCGGATTGTGTGGTTATATAGCTGATACGGCCGCACTTGAGATGAATGATGATTATACTGCTCTGATAGAGAAGAAGGCTGAGACCATATATCGTACCATAGACAAGAAGATGGCGAGTTTACCTGCCAGCAATCAGGCGGTTAAGCAGAGAGTATCCGTGTCACAGAATACGGATCTTACACCTCAGGAGTCAGAGAGACTGTCGCAGTATGCTTCAGATGATATCTATGTTCAGAAGCAGAAGGAAGATATTCAGGAGCTTGCGAATATGTTCAGGGGTATGATGAGTAATGAACCCACGAGCACTGAGAGATATATCAGACTGTTTAGAGAGAATTTTTCACCGGTAGAAGGATTTAAGGGTGCATATAAGTTTGTGATAGGTGGTAAGCCCATAGGTATGCGCATAGCTGATACTCTTACTATCACGGAAGAGCCAGCAGGCAGATTTGATGTGGAAGTATCTCTTTCGGAAGATACCATGAATGACATCACTGCCGGTCACATGACTTTCCAGAGAGCATTTATGAGCGGTAATATGAAGACTAAGGGTGAATTTGGCATGTTCCGTACTTTGGACGAGCTTTTCACATTTATGAAATAGGATTAAGGAGAATATCTTATGAGGGACGATAACTGCATTTTTTGCAAGATTGCCAATGGGGATATCCCCACCAATGCGATATATGAGGATGACAAGTACAAGGTGATTCTCGATCTGGGACCTGCGACCAGGGGGCATGCGCTCATCCTGCCCAAATATCACTTTGCCAACATATATGAGATGCCTGCGGAGAATGTCGCGGAAGCCTTCTCTTTGGCGAAGAGAATGGCAGAGGAGATGACAGACAGGCTTGGAGCGGATGGTTTCAATATAGTACAGAATAATAACGAGGTGGCGGGACAGACGGTTTTCCATTTCCACATACATTTGATACCGAGATATAAGGGGGATGGACAGACCGTAGGATGGAAGCCCGGGGAGAGCACCCCGGAAGAACTGAGTAAGATCAGGGAATTGTTTCAAAAAAGCAGCAGTTAATATGCATATATAAGACAATCGTACCATTACATTACCCTGATCTTTCTGATAAAATATAAGCAGTGATATATATAGACAGCATCACGTAATAATACAGAAAGGAATCAGGATGTTTGAAGTAGGCGAATATGTAGTATATGGCAATAAAGGCGTATGTCAGATTAAGAGCGTTGGCCCTATAGATATGCCGGGGGTAGCAAAAGACAAAATGTACTATACTATGTCTCAGGTATATTTAAGAGGCAGCACTATCTTCACTCCTGTGGATAATGAGAAGAAAGCCTTAAGGAAGGTTCTTACCAAGTCAGAAGCCAAGAAGCTGATAGCGGGAATCAAGGATATCAAGCCTCAGTGGGTTAAGGATGATAAGGAACGCGACAGGATGTTTACCGATATCCTGCGTACCGCCGACTGTAAGGAATTGTGTAATATGATCATATCCCTGTATCACCGCAAGGAAGAGAGAATAGCCGGCGGCAAGAAGGCGACGAGTACGGATGAGAGATATTTCCATGCTGCCGAAGATATATTATATGGTGAATTGGGGATCGTACTTGGAATGGACAAAGAGAAAGTAAGAGACTGCATAATGGAGAGTGTAAGTTAAGTCTTTTACCGTATAGTGATATTGATTATTTGGGACGTACCGATATCGGTACGTCCTTTTGTTTTTTATGTGAAAAAAAGTAAACACTATATCTAGTATATTGTGCGATATAATGCCACTTTAACTTGTATTTTGCATAGGCCTATGATAGACTTAATAAGATAGTGGGTTGGTAGTTCTATTATTAGAAAAGATATATGCAGAGAGGGAAAGACCTTGGATAATTACGAGTTAAAACTACGAATTGATGAGATAAAGGATCTGACTAGAAAAAAGGAATTTGGCAAGGCGGTAGAGATAGCCGATACGATCAACTGGAGTAAGGTTAAGCAGGGTCCTTTGATCTGTACCATAAGTGATATATACAAGGCTAACAAGAGATATGATGATGCCAGGCTCTTACTGGAGATGGCCTATGATATGCATCCCAGCAATAATGGTATAGTATCGGCTCTTTGTGATCTCTGTATCAGGATGGAGGATATTGTCGGATCTACGGAATACTACAAGAAGTACGTACAGATGGATCCGAATGGGGTCAACAGATATATTCTCTTATATAAGATATATGATATGCAGGGTGTCAGCACGGAGGAGAAGATCCGTGTTCTGGAAGACCTTAAAAAGAGAGATCCCATTGCAAATAAGGGTAAGTGGAGTTATGAACTTGCCAGATTATATGAGGAAGTCGGACTCACCACAAAGTGTGTGGAGGAGTGTGACGATCTTATCATGCTTGTAAGAGAGGGCAGATATGTTAAGAAGGCAATGGATCTTAAGATGCTTCATCAACAACTTACGCAGTCACAGGAAGCGTTGTATAAGAGTATGATCATTGCCAATACAGGCGAGTTTCCTTCAGATCTGAACCTCACGGGTCCGGTCAAGACAAAAGAGGAAATACCTGAGCAGACAGTAGCTGCAGAAGGTCAGGCAGAGTCTGATGCCGGACAGGATATACCCGCGGCCAGTGAGGAACTGTATTCTGCACAGGATGAGGGAACGGCACAGGAATCCGTTACTTCTCACGAAGAAGAACTCGTCAAGACAGTAGATGTGGGACAGTACAGCACCATCAATATCCAGAAGGCGCTTGAGGAGAGCATTAAAGGAACTCTAAGCGATGGCAGTAAAGTTCCTGTTGCGAAGACGACACAGGCAGCGGCAGATGTTTTGCAGGATGCGGTTGTTGCAGAGAATACCGGATCTGCCGAATATGATGAAGAGCCGGATGACAATACGATATGTATTCCAATAAAAGAGAGTGTATCGGAAGAAATATCCGAGCAGCCGGTTGAAGCTGTTATGTCTGAGACAGAACGTGAGGAAGCAGCCGATCTTCTTAAACAGGATACGGGAGAGATGGAAGAGATCATCTTCCCGAATAAGCCTGCAACGGAGGATACAATAATATATGACCCGAAGACCAAGGCCGCAGCAGAGGATACGGAAGCACCGGTTAAAGAGAAAGCTGCTGAAACTGTAGCAGAACCTTCTGCAGAACCTGCCGTTCAGACGGCACAGGCAGAGACCCATGATGCGCTGGCGGGAATCAATATTGAGACAGTCTCCAAAGATGAGCTTATGAGACTAATTGATCAGAAAGTTGCCGCTGCTTTGGAAAATGCCATGACCAAAAGGGCAGGAGTGGCTCCCAATACCAATCCGCCCAAGGCTATACAGGGTATGCTTTCGGAAGAATACGACGGACAGATTCAGATCGTGATCCCGGAGAAGAAAGTAGTTGAGAAGCAGATCACGGGGCAGATAGAGCTTAAGGAGTATCTCAATGACTGGGAGAGCAGTAAAAAGCGCAGACAGAAGAACCAGGAAGAGAAGATAGACAAGCTTGTATCTCAGCACACAGATAATCTCCTTGCGGCATTTGAAAGTGCGACAAGCAATAATGAGCTTCTTGATAAGATCGAGAAGGAAGCAGAGAGTCTTATCCCGAAAGCGGTTGGTACGGCGACAGCAGCTTTGGAAGCAATAGATATAGAAGATGAGACGGAGAATACCGTTACAAGTGATACAGATACTTTGGTGATCGAGCCGCCGAAGAAGAAAGAAGAGCAGCCCGAAAAGGAACCTGAAAAGCCTGTAGAGGAAGCAGCAGAAGAAAAACAGGATACTCCTGTAGCTGAAGAAGAACCCGAAGAGGAGAAGTCAGCAGAGGACAAGGCCAAAGAAGCAGAAGATATAGCAGCTGCGGAAGCGGAAGCCATAGACGACGACGAAGATGATTCCGTTCGTCCCATGACAGAAGAAGAGACTGCTTTGTTCTCTCAGTTTGTACAGACCAAGAAGGGTAAAAAGGAACTCCTAAAGGCGCTTGATTCCATTAGTCTTGCATCCTATGTCGGTAATGTATGCGTTACCGGTGAGACCGGTGAGGAATCCGTGGATCTGGCCAAGAATGTTGTACAGTATGCCAAGACTACAGATGGCAATTTCTCGGGCAAGATAGGTAAGGTTACGGGCAGTTCCCTTAACGATAAAGATATAGATATGCTTGTAGAGAAGCTTTCCAATGGCGGACTCATCATAGAAAAAGCCGGGGAGATGAGCGAAGATACTGCGGCCAAGCTCTTTAAGGCACTTAATCAGGAGAACTTGGGAATCCTTGTTGTACTTCAGGATTCGAGAAAAGCCATTAACAGACTTCTTAATTACAATGATGCATTGAAAGGAATGTTCAATGTCCGTATAGAGATAGAAGAATTAAGCGATGATGCTTTAGTGGCATATGGTCGCAAATACGCGGAACGCAAAGAATTTGCAATAGATGATATGGGTATACTTGCTTTACATACCCGTATTGATGAGATGCAGACCAGCGATCATATTGTCACCGTTACGGATATCCGTGATATAGTGGACGAGGCGATAGCACATGCGACCAAGTTCAATCCCAAACATTTTACTGATATTGTCTTCGGTAAGAGGTATAATGAAGATGATATGATCATACTTAAGGAGAAGGATTTCATCAGATAGTTCATACATCAGGAGGTGGAGATAGAATTGGCTGCAAAAAAGAGAGAGACTGTTTTTATTTCCGAAGCCGATCAGTATGTATTCGCGCAGGGAACACATTATGACATCTACAAGAAGCTTGGAGCTCACCCGTCTGAAGAGAACGGAAAAGAAGGTATCTTTTTCGGAGTATGGGCACCGAATGCTGACAGAGTGTTCGTGATCGGAACATTTAATGACTGGAATGAGAGTTCGCATGAGCTGCACAGGATTGGTACAGGTGGCATATTCACAGGTTTTTTTGAGAATATTGCCGTTGGAGAATTATATAAATATCTGATCATTACACCGGACGGAAGGAAGTTGTATAAGGCAGATCCTTATGCCAACAGCGCGGAGATGCGACCGGGTACTGCTTCAAAGATTGCAGATTTAAGCCGTATCAAATGGACTGACGGTACATGGATGAAGAATCGTGAGACCAAGGACATGAATAAAGAGCCTATGGCTGTCTATGAATGTCACATTGGTTCATGGATGAAGCATCCGACAGGAGATGACGGTTTTTACACATACAGACAATTTGCGGACCGTATGGTCGAGTACCTGTCTGAGATGAGATATACTCACGTAGAGCTCATGGGCATAGCCGAATATCCTTTTGACGGTTCATGGGGATATCAGGTAACGGGATACTATGCACCCACATCCAGATATGGAAGCCCTGAGGATTTTGCATATATGGTAAATCTATTCCATAAGAAGGGAATAGGGGTGATCCTAGACTGGGTACCCGCACATTTCCCCAAGGATGCACACGGATTGGCAGAATTCGACGGTACATGTCTGTATGAACATCCGGATACCAGAAGGGGAGAGCATCCGGACTGGGGCACCAAGATATTTAATTATGGCAAGACAGAGGTTAAGAATTTCCTTATAGCCAATGCGTTGTTCTGGATCAAGGAATTCCATATAGACGGACTCAGAGTGGATGCAGTTGCGTCAATGCTTTATCTTGATTACGGACGTAAGGCCAATGAATGGCTTCCGAATAAATACGGCGGACATGAGAATCTTGAGGCGATAGAGTTTTTCAAGCATCTTAACAGTGTCATAAAAGGCGGTTTCCCGGGAGTTATGACCATTGCCGAGGAATCTACGGCATGGCCTAAGATTACGGCATCTGTTGAAGATGGAGGCTTGGGATTCTCCTTTAAGTGGAATATGGGATGGATGCATGATTTCTGTGAATATATGAAACTTGATCCATATTTCCGCAAGAACAATCATCACGCTCTTACTTTTGCCATGAGTTACAACAGCTCTGAGAATTATATTCTCCCTCTGTCACATGATGAGGTTGTGCATCTTAAGTGTTCTATGGTAGAGAAGATGTCGGGATATCAGGTAGACAAATATGCCAACTTAAGAGTGGGCTATACTTTTATGTTTGGTCACAGCGGCAAAAAGCTTCTGTTCATGGGACAGGATTTTGCGCAAGAGAGAGAGTGGAGCGAAGCGAGAGAACTTGATTGGTTTTTACTTGGTGAGTCGCTTAACAGAGGAATGCATGATTATGTCAGAGATCTTCTTGACATATACCGCAGATATAAGTGCATGTATGAGGTAGATAATGACTGGGGTGGATTCGAATGGATCAATGCAGATGATGCAGACAGAAGTACCTACAGCTTCATGCGCAAGACTCCCGAAGGTGGCAAGAAGTTACTCTTTGTACTTAATATGACACCGATCCTAAGAGAGGGATATACGGTGGGAGTACCTTCTTCAGGCAAGGCCAAGCTTATTCTTAACAGCGATGACAAGCAATACGGTGGCAACGGCACAGTGGTTGATAAGGTTATCACAGCCAAGAAATCACGCTGTGATAACAGAGATTATATGCTTACCTTTAACTTGGCGCCATTTACCGCTCTTGTATTTGAACTGTAGTCGATATAGTATTATTAATACTTAAGAAAAGTTAATAATCAGCCGAAATATAGAGTGAACAGATTGCATATCTCTGTTCACTCTTTTTTATTGTATCAGTACTCGTTACGGAGGAAACAAATGAAGATAGGATTGGATGTTACTGGCGGAAAGGCAATAGAACAGTATACATCTATCCCGGACAGCCCGAAGTTCTCAAAAACCGAGAAAGCAGGGGCAGCAAGATTAGACATAATCGGCATGTACACGGATGTTAATGCCTATGGGGCCCATGGAAGGACCACAGAGGATCTTAAAAGAGAAGCAGCTAATATTGATGTAGCTACAGCTCGTGATTACATGACGGTCATGTCTAATACTATGTCAGGGGAAGATTATAAGAAGGCTATGGAAGACGGGTTTGATCCTGCGGATATGGATCCCGAAGAAAGGGAGACGATATTGGATCATATTAAAGCCGTCCTGGCAGAGTCAGGTCAGATAGTGGCAGGGTTTAATGATGACCTGTCTGATGAGCAGTTAAAGGACATTACCGGAAGATCGATAGATACGGACAGTATAAAGCAGGCTCTTAAGGATGCCGATCTGCCGGATACTCCTGATAATGTCAAAAAGATAAGTGAAGCCGTGAACATGATGGCAGACATAGATAAACTGACTGACGGAAGCATCAAATTCATGGTTGAAAATGATCTTAGACCTACAGTTGAGAATATCTATACATCAACATTCAGTGCTTCTGGTGACGGCAACAGGCAGGCAAGAGGTTATTATGCCGAGGATATGACCGGTTATCTGGCAAAAAAGGGAGATGACATCGACTGGGAGACTATGAAACCCCAGATAGAAAAAGCCGTTGAGCAGATGAACATTGATGACATGCCCTTGGAAGAGATGATCGAAGATGCCGGATGGTTACTTGAGAAGGGAATTCCTGTCACAGAGGAAAAAATGCAGGTTCTGGGAGACATTAAATCCGTGGATTTCCCTGTTCCCGCGAGAACGATTCTTAAAGCTTCCATGGAAGCTATAGCGGACGGTCTATCACCCAAAAAAGCGGATCTGTCATCTGATCATAAAAGCACATACAGAAAAGCTGCAGAGATTCAGAGTAAGATACTAAGCGCTTCAATAGGCAGAGAAGAAAGTCGACTTATGATGTCGGCTGAAGCCAATATCAGGCTGGCGAAAAGCGGAGTTTCTATTGACACTATGCCAATAGAAGATATGATAAAGTCCCTAAAAGAAGAAGAAAAAAAGATTTATAATACCTTGTTTGGTGATGGAACGGTAGAAGAGAACGAACAAAAAGCAAAGCTTTTTGTTGAAACAGAGACCGCAGTGGCTGAACTTCCTTCCATGCCGGCTGCTTTAATCGGACGGATTGTCTTTGACGGAGAGATCACCATACGAAGGGCTCATACAGAAGGTTATGAGCTTAAGAAGGCCTTTGAAAGTGCATCACAGACATATGAAGCCGTCGGAACAGAAGTCAGGAGAGATCTGGGCGATTCAATCACCAAGGCTTTTCGTAATGTTGATGATATTCTTAAGGACCTTGATCTTGATATCAGTCCTGAGAATCAGCGCGCCGTAAGAATACTCGGTTACAACAGTATGATCATCAATGAGGAAGCTGTTAAGAGTGTAAAAGAAGCCGATGCCAAACTTACCGGAGTATTAAAAGCACTTACACCCGGTACGACTCTTAGGCTTATCCGAGAGGGAGTTAATCCAATGGATATGAAGATTGACGAACTAGTGGAGCATATAAGTGAACTTGATCATGATCCCAAGAGGGAAGCGCAAAAGTACAGCAAATTCCTGTATAAACTTGAAAAAAGCGGAAAGATAACGGAAAAAGAGCGTACTTCATATATAGGAATATACAGACTTCTTAACAAGATAGAACGAAATGACCACGCTACTGTAGGCAGATTGCTTAACAGCAAAACAGACATGACATTCGGAAGTCTGCTTACAGCCATGAGAAGTTCAGGCAAGTCGATTGATGCGCAGATAGATGACGATTTTGGTCTGTTGCAGGACAGCGTCAATTCCGGTATGTCCATAACAGATCAGATCGAAGCAGCCTTTAAAGTTAGGATAAGCGATCCTGAATATAATAAACTCGAGGAAGACTATCTTAAGGAGAATCTGGAGCAGATCCGAGAGACTGCACTCGTGGATGAAGCGGTATACGACGAATTGACAGATGCAGAAGTTGACATAACACCTGATAATGTGATGGCAGAAGAGCAGTTTTTAGCTTATCCCAACGATCTTTTCAGGAATCTTAGAGCATATGCCAGAAGAAGCGACAGAAGGATATCCGATACTGAGCGCAGAACAGAAAAGGTATTAAGTGATGCGCTTGACGGGTTTGCTGAAAAAATAGAAGATAAAGACAGTACGGTCAGGGCATACAATGAGATGTCCGAGGCAATGACGGATACACTTCGTACAATGGTCGATCACGGTGCGGATTCTTATGTAGATCTTAAGAGCATTTCTCTTATGTATAAGCAGATATCGTTGGCGGTCAAAAAGGTGAACAGTGAAAACTATCACATACCGGTTCTTATCGGTGACAGACTGACTGATATCAATCTTAAGATCGTAAGCGGAGAAGAGACGGGCCTTGTGAGCGCAACAATGGATACGGAGATGTTCGGTGCGTTACAGGTGCAGGTAAGGGTGGCCGGTAACAGAGTAGAGGCCAATTTTATCGGAGAAGGCAAGGCAACTTCGGATGTCTTAAAGGAAGTCGCAGGGAAATTCACAGACAGGCTTAATGATATGGGATATACTGAAGCCGAAGTCAGATTCATAAACGGAGATCCCAAAAGACAGGTTAATCATAAAGCGAAAAATGCCGATAATAATAATGAGGCTGTCTCGAACAAAGCCCTGTACGGTATAGCCAAACAATTCATATTCTCAGTCAGAGAAATAGCATAAACAAGATACGCAATGGAGGAAACCTATGAGCCTAAAGATCAATTACAATGTATCAGCTATGATCGCCAATAACTCACTTAAGCTTAATGACGGCAAGCTGAGTACAGCTCTGGAGAGGTTGTCCAGTGGTTACAAGATCAACAGCGCCAAAGATGACGCCGCCGGACTTGCGATCTCCAGAAGAATGAACGCTCAGATCAAGGGATTGAAAGCAGCGTCACAGGATGCCAAGGATGGCGTATCAGTAATAGAGATAGCAGACGGAGCACTTTCAGAAGTGCATGATATTCTGCAGAGAATGAATGAACTTGCAGTTAAGGCAGCTAACGGAACCCTGTCATCAGGTCAGACAATAAACGGCGAGTATGTATCGGGTGACAGAGATGCAATCCAGGCAGAGATTGCACAGCTTGCGGAAGAGATAGACCGAATCGGCCAGACTACAGAGTACAACAGTCAGAAACTTTTTACCGGAGAGTTCGATCTTAAAGGCTACACCAATGTATTGGAGCTTAAGGTTGATAAGTATTCCGACGTGATGATGTACGGAGAATATGAATTTAAGATAGAGGCAGCGGATCTGGAGTTCATTGAGGATAAAGACGGTATTGTCAGTCTTAAGAAGTTTAACGGATATGAGCATAATAAAGTGGAAGTCACACGTCCCGACGGTAAGAAAGAGGATTATCATATCAGTGGAGACATGTATCATTTAAGATTCAAAGGCGATGACGGAGATGAATTCACTCTGGATATTACTGCTTTTTGTAAATCGATGCCGGATAACAAAACAACTAATTCTGACGAAACCATTACACACAAATTTGAAGTAACTAGTGAAGTTCCCGTCAAGATGAATCTCACCGGTTACGGTGCAATGACTTTCCAGATAGGAGCCAATGAGAGCCAGACTCTGGATATCAGATTTGAAAAACTTTCCATGGAGACTCTCGGATTCAAGTATCAGGACAGTGATCAGACCAAGGATATGTGTTTGGATTGCAGTACTGAAAACGGTGCTACCAGAGCGATCGATCAGATAAAGGATGCAATTGAACAGATATCTCTTATGAGAAGCCGTCTTGGTGCTTATCAGAACAGACTTGAGCATACGCAGACCAATCTGGAGACCAGTGATGAGAATATGACAGCTGCTTACTCACGTATAATGGATACGGATATGGCAGAAGAGATGAGCAATTACTCTAATCTTCAGATCGTATCACAGGCAGCGACGGCCATACTTACTCAGGCCAACGAGAGACCTTCTCAGATGTTGCAGCTTCTTCAGTAGGCAATGACCATCATTCGTTTTACGCGGAGGAAATATGAAGAGCGAGAAGAAAAATGAGTATACACTTCGGATCACACAGGCCAATAAAGCCGGATTGATCGTCATCCTGTATGAGATAGCCATTGAATATGTGAATGAAGCGATAGAGGCCGGAACGACTGATATTGAATCCATGAAGACAGCAGCGATGAACGCAGCGAGATGCATTGAAGAGATGCAGAACAATCTTCATTACGAGTATGAACTTGCAAAAGTACTTAACCGTATGTATGTCAATATGAAGAATACTCTGAGAGCCGCCTATGTATCTGGTGATGTCTCAGGACTTGATGGAGTGGCTGTTGAGCTTAATAAGCTTAGGTGTTCTTATGAGAAGATAGCGGATACAGATACATCCGGTCCGGTGATGATCCATACACAAACAGTGCTTGCGGGAATGACTTACAGCAAGGACAGAGTATTGGACAGTCTTACCAATGAATGCTCAAACAGAGGATACAGAGTATAATGATAAACGGCAGTCGGAGACGACTGCCGTAAAAAATCTAAAAAAACTGTAAAAAAAAGGTTGCTTTTCTAAAAATACTATAATATAATAACACTTGCGCTGTGATAAATGTTTACATAAAGCGCATGTAAGAGCGCCTTTAGCTCAGTTGGTAGAGCACCTGACTCTTAATCAGGGTGTCCAGGGTTCGAGCCCCTGAAGGCGCATGAAAGTATCGATTTTGTGGACTTAGAGCCATGGGGTCGGTGCTTTTTTTTCGTATATGATAAGATTAACTCTTTATCCGTATATCTGTGCCGCCTCTTTTGACTTAAAGCTGAATCTTTTATCGTCTCTGCTGTAATATTTTACGGAAGATTCCACGACTGTAGAAATACCTTCTTCTATATCTATTAATGAAACCGCGCAATTATCAAGTTTTATATCCCAAAAGTTCTTAAGAGGAACACTCATAAGTCTGTTGAGTATGGTTCGATTTAAGCATCCATGGCCTATGATGAGCACATTTTCATATCTGCCCTCCAAAGGAACTATCACGTTGTCCCAAAAATCGGAAGATCTGTCATAAACTTCCTTAAAGGTCTCACCACCTCGGGGTGGGATATAATTCTCCGTATCAAATTCAAACTGATATATTGGGTCAGAGACATCGCCGTCACGTCTGGGTATGACACCCCCTTCTCCATCACCGAAGCCTATCTCTATAAGTCGGTTATCGGTAATGATACGAAGATCCCTGTCGCCACGAAGGATTTTGGCAGTGGTTATCGCTCTTGAGAGAGGAGAAGAGTAGATACAATCAAAACGGATGTCCTTTAAGGCATCCGCTGTGATAACCGCAAGTTCTTCTCCGATCTGATTAAGCTCAATGTCGGATTGTCCCTGTAATTTGAAGGCTCTGTTCCAATCAGTCTCTCCGTGTCTTACTAAATATACTCTCATAACTATCTGACCACCCTGCGTAGAAGACTAAGTTTATGCTCATCAAATGGAGGATAACGAAATTCTATATCCGAATTATTCTTGGTGTGCATGATACTCTTCTCATATGTAAAAGTATCAAATCCGCTCTTTCCGTGATACCGGCCCATGCCACTTGTGCCGACACCGCCGAATGGAAGCTCTTCATTGGCTAAATGTATGATACAGTCATTGATACAACAACTTCCAAAATCCACACTTTCGATTATCTTATCAGTAAAAGCCTTGTTCTTACTGAAAATATAAACAGTGAGAGGATTGGGTCGGCGGATAAGCTTATCCAACATGTATTCAGTATCATCATAAGTGATCACGGGAAGTATGGGCCCAAAGATCTCATCTTTCATAACGGCACTGTCATACGTGGTGTCCGGGAAGATAGCAGGCTCAATACGCATCTGATTGTCATCAGATCTTCCGCCGATCACATTGGATTCTCTGCTTATAAGATTCTTAAGTCGCATATAGTGGTGAAGATTCACTATACGGGGATAATCATTGTTGATAAAGGGATCTCCGGTAAACTGTCTGGAATATGAAGCCAAAGCATTAACCAGATCCGTTTTGATACTTTCATGTGCAAGTATATAGTCAGGAGCGACACATGTCTGGCCTGCTCCTATTATCTTGGCCCACATGATTTTTTTGGCAGCAAGATCGATATTGGCAGTATCATCGACGATGCATGGATTCTTGCCTCCAAGCTCAAGTGTGATGGGAGTAAGAGTCTCTGCAGCAGCTCTCATAACAGTCTTGCCTACACGCTCGCTACCGGTAAAGAAGATATAGTCGTAATTCTGACGTAATATCTCATCATAAGGAAGAACTTCTTCCACGGCATATACGTAATTACGTTCAAAAGTGCTGTTGATCATATCAACGATCACACCCGAAGTAGAGGGACTGCTTTTGGATGTCTTGATAATGACACAGTTACCTGCAGCAATAGCAGCCACTAAGGGCATGATAGCCAGCAAAAAGGGATAATTCCACGGAGACATGATAAGAGTTACGCCATAAGGAACACGCAGACACATGCTTTTTGCGGGAAAAAGAGATCCGGGAGTCCTGACTTTTTGTGGCTTGCTCCAGGAATCAAGATGCTTAATGGCATATTTGAGCGAATGGATGACATTACTTACTTCTGTCAGATATACCTCGAATTCCGATTTGTTCAGATCCTGTCTGAGTCCCGTATATATAGCAGGTTCATTCTCTATGATAGATTCCAAGAGTCTCTCTAGGCTGTTCTTGCGAAACTGAATATCCTTTGTGACTCCTGTATGGAAATATTCACGTTGATTATTTACAATTGCTTCTAAATTCATGTTGGTCCCCGTCTTGGAAAATCCGTTGTGACATGTCAAAACATATCCTGATTGTTCTATTATTCTATCACAAAGTACCCCTGCGGTCTATGGATACAGTATTGTAAGAATGTGCCATCTGCTTTATAATAATACTTGGTTATGCGGGGGATGACCTTCCGCAATATGCGTATTGCATATGAAAGGAGAGATAGCATGAAAAAGTTTGGAGTAAAGACTATGGTAGCTACCGGTATCGGAGCTGCGCTTTTCTTTGTATTAGGAAGATTTGTTGCCATACCCAGTGGTGTGCCGGATACCAACATATCCATCCAGTATGGACTGCTTGCATTTATTGCAGCCGTATTCGGGCCCATCGCAGGTCTTTTGGCAGGACTTATCGGACATTTCTTCATCGACTTCAGCTATGGTTGGGGAGTATGGTGGAGCTGGGTGATCTCTTCAGCTGTATTCGGCTGTGTAGTAGGATTCCTTACATCCAAGATCAAGATCGACGAAGGCGAATTTGGCAAGAGCGGAATCATCCGTTTCAATATTGCTCAGGTAATAGGACATATTCTTGCATGGGCTGTGATCGCTCCCGTACTTGATATCCTGATGTATGCAGAGCCTGCCAATAAGGTGTTCATTCAGGGTATTGTAAGTGCCGGTGTCAATATTGTTACTACAGCAGTAGTAGGTACTCTTTTATGCATTGGTTATTCAGCTGCAATTCCCAAGAAGGGAAGTCTTAAGGAAGAGGAATAGTTACACATAGGAATCATGAGGCGGGAGTCCCTCCCGCCTTTATTATTATGAACAAAGAGTTATTACTGGAATTCAAAGACTTCGGATTCAAATACAATGCACAATCCGAGCCAACATTACACAACATAGATCTTAAGCTTCACCGAGGAGAGAGGATACTCATCGCCGGTCCTTCAGGTTGCGGAAAATCTACTCTCATACACTGTATCAACGGTCTTATCCCGTTCTCATACAAGGGGGATATGACAGGAAGCCTTAAGATAAAAGATAAAGAGACTAAAGACCTGAGTATATTTGACATATCCCATATAGTCGGAACGGTTCTTCAGGATTCGGATGCACAGTTTGTAGGTATGACGGTTGCAGAAGATATAGCATTTGCTCTTGAGAACGACTGTGTTGAGGAGCCAAGTTTACATAACATGGTAAAAGAAGCCGCTTCTATGGTAGACATAGATAACAGCCTTTTGCATGCTCCGGGCGAACTGTCGGGAGGACAGAAACAGAGAGTATCAGTAGCCGGTGTGCTCGTGGATGATGTGGATATCCTTATATTTGATGAGCCTTTGGCCAATCTTGATCCCGCAACAGGCAAGCAGGCCATAGAGCTTATCGATGAGATGCAGAAAAAGACCGGTGCAGCTGTGATCATAGTGGAACACAGACTTGAGGATGTACTTCACAGATCTGTGGACAGAATAGTCCTTATGGAGAAGGGACGTATCAGAGCGGACGTATCGGCGGATGAACTGTTATCCGGGAATCTGCTTGGTGAATGCGGAATTAGAGAACCCCTGTACATTACGGCGTTAAAATATTCCGGAGTGGATATTACCGTAGATAAGAAGCCTGCCATGCAGGAATCTTTAGTGATAGGCGATGAGGATGCAAAGAAGGTCAGAGATTGGTATGCGGCTTCGTCGTTTGCCCAGGATATGGGTAAAAAGGAGAGTCTTCTTACAGCGAATGACCTTGTTTTTTCATATAAAAACGGCAATGTAAAAGCACTTGACCATATAACCGTAGAGATAGGAAAAGGACAGATGACAGCCATAGTCGGTACCAACGGAGCAGGTAAGTCCACATTCTCCAAGGTTATATGCGGATTCGAGACTCAGGACTCTGGAAGGCTCACTTTTGACGGTATTGATCTTGCAGACTGCAGTATAAAAGAAAGAGCTGAACATATAGGCTATGTGATGCAGAATCCCAATCAGATGATATCCAAGGTGTGGATATATGACGAGGTGGCTTTGGGACTTCGAACAAGAGGCGTGCCGGAAGAAGAGATCGAGAAAAAGGTTGAGAAGGCGCTTAAGATATGTGGACTGTGGAAGATGCGCAAATGGCCCATTTCGGCATTAAGCTATGGCCAGAAAAAGAGAGTTACCATAGCGGCAATACTTGTGCTCGATCCTGAGATGATCATATTGGATGAACCTACGGCGGGTCAGGATTACAGGCATTATACAGAGATAATGGAGTTCTTAAGTGAGCTTAACAGAAGCGGTATTACCATAGTGATGATCACGCATGATATGCATCTTATGCTTGAGTATGCGGATCGTGCGATCGTATTCTCGGATGGACGGATAATCGCTGATGATAAGTGCTATAACATACTTACGAATAAGGACATCATAGAAAGGGCTTCTCTTAAAGAGACTTCACTGTATGATCTGGCTCTTAAGTGCGGTATAGATGACGGCACGGATTTTGTGAAGCATTTTATTGAGTTTGAGCGACAACACATGAGAGAAAAGAGGGAAGTGTATGACTAATCTATTCAATTATATAGACAGACCTTCACCTATACATGATCTGACCGGAGCTACGAAATTCGTTTGCCTGATGCTGTGGAGCTTTGCAGCAATGTCTACATATGATACCAGAATGTTGGCTGGACTTACGATTCTCAGTATTATTCTCTTTTTTGTTGGCAGAATACGAATAAAAGATGTGTCCTTCATGTTTGGGTTTGCTGTAGTATTTCTGGTGCTTAACAGTGTATGCATCTTTTTATTCTCTCCAAGACACGGTACGGAGATATACGGAACTTGTACTCTGTTATGGGGGATGAGCGGAAGATTTGCTCTTACGGCAGAGCAGTTATTCTATCATCTGAATTATGTGCTTAAGTTTACCGCTACCATACCGATCATCCTACTTTTTGTGACAACGACCAATCCAAGTGAATTTGCGGCATCTCTTAATAAAATAGGAATTAAATATTCCGTGGCATACTCAGTGGCACTTGCGCTTCGATATATTCCGGATATTCAGAGACAGTATCATGAGATCAGTCAGGCAGGACAGGCAAGAGGAATAGAGATGAGCAAGAAAGCGTCTTTGGTGAGCAGACTTAAGTCGGCTTCAGCGATATTGCTCCCGCTCATATTGTCCAGCATGGAGAGAATAGAGATCATATCCAATGCAATGGAACTCAGAGGATTCGGCAAGAATAAGAAAAGGACATGGTATATGGGAAGAGCATTTAAGGCTGCGGATATAGCATCAATGGTCTTCTGTGCGCTTTTGATCGTTTTATCCGTATATCTTTCGCAGATTAACGGCGGACGCTATTACAATCCATTCGTGTGAACTTTGATATGAACTCTTGATTTTTCGGGTTAGTTGTAATATCATTATCGAGTGACTTGCCGAAAGGCAGGCATCGGGGTGTGGCTCAGCTTGGTAGAGCGCTACGTTCGGGACGTAGAGGCCGCGTGTTCGAATCACGTCACCCCGATTAAGAAAAGGACTTCCTTTTGGAAGTCCTTTTCTTAATCGGAATAATATGGATCGAAATAGTGGCCTCAAGTACCGAACGTAGTTCGGGATGCTGAATCGTCCGGTGGACGATTC
>JAILKC010000159.1 GCA_024694055.1 Lachnospiraceae bacterium
ACTGCTGCAAATTCATCGCCACCGAGCCTGTATGCCTTACCAATATTCTCATATGTCTTTCTAAGGCACTTGCCTATGCCCATGAGCATCGCATCACCGGCCTGATGACCATATGTATCATTAACTACCTTAAGGTAGTTAAGATCAAACATAAACAGTGTAATAGTCTTATTCTCAACATTCTGATTGTCTATATCATCAAAAAACCTTTCAAAACTCTGCCTGTTGCCAAGCCCCGTAAGTATATCCTTAAATGCCATCTCCTTGTATGCGGATATATATCTGTCTTCCTCGAGCACACGTACCATACGGTGAACGATTATACCAAACAGGCCGAAGAAATATATCACAAGGCCTACACCGAACGCGGAGGCATCATGACCCTTGGATGGAGCTATATAGAAACATGCAAGCGCGATCACGGTAGACACTATGAGCACTATTGTATCCATCATCATCATGCGTGCCGTAGCGCTTTCTTTGGAGCCTTTGACTGCCGAATACAGCGACACAGCCGAACATACCGTAAAGAATATGTGCGTAAGTGGAAGCAGAATCATCGGATCACATATCTCCATAAAGAAACATACAACATTCAATATGGGAAGAGCCCATCCTATGATATACAACCACTCAAGTACATTCCTGCCCACATTAAGCACTGACTTGCTAAAGCCCATAAATGCCACTCCGATAAGTGATAGCGACAGGAACGATATCAGACTCACTCCTTCATTGCAGTCAGTGAAGAACTGCGGAATATCCGAACTGCATATGATCCACAGCATTACAGCAAGTACAAAGAACGAGAAGAATACAAAAAGTTCAAGATCTATGGTGGTACCACGCTCAGCCTCAAATATGATAACGCTCCATGAGATAAGAAGCAGTGAGAACATGATCGCGCATACGACTATCCTGAGCATATTGGCATATAATATGCCAATCCTAAGATCATCCAGATATCCGTAGCTTACCGAACTGATGTCCATATTCATATTGTAATAGGGAGTAATCTTAAGAGTGAGTGTCTTGCCGGCATACTTGGGATCAACCGGAACGATCACTCTGATATTGCCGACGAGACGGCCCATATTAAGCGGCAGCTTCGTGCCGTATGATCCGATCAGATCACCGTCTGCATACACTTCGCACGAAGAATACATGGAATAGAACATAAGCCCGTAACGCTCAGGAACCTCGGCCGGTATGACATCACGAATAATATATGTGGTATCTGCTTTGGCTGCAAGAGAGTATGGCATATACAGGTCGCCTATACCTTCGATGTTCATGGTCCTGTTCTCTATCTGTGGAGCATCCCGAAGTATACGGGTCTGCTCATTGCGACTGAACCAGAACACATAAAAACACAGGGCAAAAACCATTAATATGCCTACCCTGGGAAGTATAGCGGTAAGCTTCTCTTTAATCTTACCGACAGAATCCGCTCTGTTCTCCATATTCACTCCGTATCTTAATCAGTACTACAGACTATGTCCCATTATAACATACTTTCAGGCCGATATACAGAAAATATACATCAAAATTGATCATTTTGCATACAATTTACAGGATACACTCTTGTGCCGCCAAATCGCGGATACACTAGATGTAGCGGTTGAGAAGCGCCCATAAGATGTGGTATATTTGGAATTGTCCACATTGGTCAATATATGAGGGGTTACGGAGGAGTTCGGAGTATATGAACGAGAAGTTCTTTGATCTGAAAAGCGAAAAGCAGGACAAAATGATCAACGCATCCCTGCATCTGTTCGCTGACAATGGGTATAAACATGCAAGTACAGATGATATAGTCAGGGAGGCCGGAATCAGCAAAGGTCTTCTGTTCCACTACTTTATCAACAAACAGGGATTGTACTCTTTCCTTATAGATTACAGCGTAAGATATCTTTTGTACGAATACGACAGGACAGTGGGCGAAGAGACGGATTATTTCGCATTTTTTGACAAGCTTGAAAGCGCCAAACTCAACGTGTTGCGCAATTATCCGTATATGTATAAGTTCATTGACCGCGCAATGGCAGAGACTGATCCGGATATAAAGGCCATCAGCAATCCTGAACTTGAAAGATATCATCTTGCTGTAGAGAGTTACAAAAACAAGCTCTCAACACCCAATTTAAGATCCGCTATTACCTTGGCTCAGTTAGAGACACTTATAAAGCATACTGTAAGCGGTCTTACGAGCGAGCAGTTAAAGAGCGGGCGACCGGATCCGGATGCTCTTAACATTGAGATATCTTCATACATCTCATTGCTTAAGACATTATCCACAGTTTCTTAAGAATCAAAGCATATTAAAGCGGACAGGCCATGACGACCTGTCCGCTTTTTCTTAATAATCAATCTTATTCTTATACCTCGAAATTCACACCAGTCGGATCAGCATTGTCTTCTTTATAGTCATAGTCTTTACCGGGGAGTATTGCGTTAAGAATGATGCCAACAAGTGAACCTACAGCAAGACCTGACAGGCTTATCGTAATATTGCCTACAGGGAATGAGATAGCTCCAGCCGCAGAATAGTTGATACCTATTGAAAGCACAAGGATAAGTGCTCCAATGATGGTATTTCTGCTCTTGGAGAAATCTACCTTATTCTCGACCACATTACGAACACCGACTGCAGATATCATACCGTAGAGTACAAGTGATACACCGCCCATCGTAGCTGCAGGCATACAGCTTATTAAAGCTGAAAGCTTGGGGCAGAACGAGAACACAATCGCAAATATGGCTGCAAGCCTGATAACCAAAGGATCATATACTCTTGTAAGAGTAAGCACGCCTGTATTCTCACCATATGTCGTATTGGCCGGAGCTCCGAAGAGTGAAGCAACCATGGTAGCAAGTCCGTCACCGAGCAATGTACGGTGCAAACCGGGCTGCTTGATGAAATTCCTGCCTACCGTAGAAGATATAGCCGAAATATCACCGATATGCTCTACCATAGTAGCAAGTGCTATGGGTGTAATGGTAATCGCAGCAGTGATAAGCAGTGAAGTATCTGCGTTGCCTGCAAGCGAGAATACCGTCCTGTTCCATGCTATTGGGAATCCGATCCATGCAGCTTCCTTGACCGGTGTAAAGTCCACCTGTCCGGCAATGGCTGCCACAACATAAGATACTACAACTCCAAGCATGATAGGTATGATCTTGATCATTCCCTTGCCCCAAATATTGCACACGATCACGACCACTATTGCAAGAATAGCGATCCACCAGTTGGTAGCACAATTGGTTATAGCGGATGTGGAAAGGTTAAGACCGATCGCGATGATGATAGGGCCGGTAACAATAGGTGGGAAATACTTCATGACCTTGGATGTACCGAATGCCTTGAACAAAGCTGCGAGAATGATATATAAGACTGCCGAGCATGCAACACCGAAACATGCATAAGGAAGAAGCTCTGCCTCTCCGTTCGGTGCTATAGCGGCATATCCCGCAAGGAAAGCAAACGACGAACCAAGGAATGCGGGTACTATTCCTTTAGATAGGAAATGGAAAAGCAGTGTACCCAAACCTGCGAATAACAGCGTGGTGGAAACATCCAGCCCGGTAATAACCGGTACAACCACCGTCGCTCCAAACATTGCGAACATATGCTGCAAACCGAGTGCAAATACACGGGACGTACCCAATGACTTGGCGTCATATACAGCAGTCTGTTCAGTACTTTTTTCTTTCATACTCAAAACTCCCTCCTGTCTATTCAATTTTCTTCTACCTACGATATATTATCCGATTATATTAGTCAAGCGGAAACCACAATATTTTCCGTCATATCTAATTAAATCACGATTTATCACACTATATATTGTTTTTTGATTCAAATAAGAGTAAAATTAGATTGGTTCCCAATTTTGGAATATTGGTGTGAAAAGAGGATCACTATGAGCGGATTCATCAAAAGGATACTGTTCCTTATCACTATCATATCGGTTGTGGCCGGTGCAGCATATTGCATCACCCGCTTCCTGCTTGCCACGGATGACACTTCCGGCACGGATCAGGACACCAGATTCGGTGTTAGACATGAGCCGGTCAAGAGGCATTACACGAAGCTTACACTTCCACAGGATTGATACAGAACAGTATAGAAGGAATAAAGCAGGGGAGACCGTTGAGGTCTCCCCTGCTTTATTACTTGTTCCGTCTGTGACCATGTCACAATCAATCAACCAATCGACCGATCAGCCTTCCTTGGAATTCTTCATGTTGCGAACAACTTCTTCCTTAAGGTCTCTTGCCTTTTCCTTGATCCTTGGGCTTGCGGAAGTAGACTGCAAAAGTGATGCGATCATCTTGGCACTTACTTCATAATGTCCAAGTTTCATGGCCATACTTCCTATAAGGTAATCCACTGTATTCTCATCCATTCCGCACATGGGGAATGATTCACCCTGTCTTGCTGCTATGAATCCTTCATAAGCATTCTTGGTAAACTCTGCTTCCAAGGCCTTGGCCTGCTCAATAAGCTTCGGATCAGAGCTCTCTTTTGCCTCAAGATCTTCACTCCAGCTTCTGCACAGCCATCCCGCTCTTAGGCATATATATGCCTTCTCACTGGCCTTGGCATTCTTGACTACGGCATTGGCCAAAGCAAGCTTGTATCTGGCAACAGCCTCCTCAAACGTGTATATACCGGTAGGCTCAGCCTGGGGCTTATAATGAGAAGAGATCTTGTCCATGATAGTCTTGCGCTGCACCGGAGTAACAGGCTTAAAGAATCTCGTAACTGCTGTAAATCCGCACTTCGGGCACGATACAACATCGTACTTAAGCGGTTCTATGCCTTCAAACTTGGATCTTAAGTCAATATCAGTGCCGATAAGCTTGGCCTTACCGGTACGTAATGCACGATTCTTGAAAGTATTTGAGCATATGGGACACTCATGTGTCTTATCAAGGAGCATATCCTCCTCGATCATCTCGGGAGTCAGCTCTTCCTTGGCCTCCATCTCCTTGGCCGCCTTCTTGTCTTCAAAGAGACTTGTCGATGTAAGATCCCCCAGTCCCAGGTCTTCAAGACCCGAAAATAAATTAGTATCCATGTTCTACCTCAACCCCTATTCTTCTTTCTTTGGCAACACAAATGAACTCTTAAGTGATACTACCCTGTTAAATACCGGCTTGCCCGGCTCTGAATCTTTGGGATCCACGCTGAAGAATCCGTTTCTTACAAACTGGAATCTGTCATATTCCACAGCATCCTTAAGTCCCTGCTCCAGATAACAGTCATTTCTTATATCAATGGAGTTCGGATTCAGATTAAGTGATCCGTCCTCATTGTATACACCTTTTTCTTCGTCTATGAGATTCTCATAGAGCCTGCATTTCGCCTTAATGGCAGTGGCAGCATCCACCCAATGGATCGTACCCTTGACCTTCCTGCCGTCCGGACTGTTACCTCCACGGCTCTCGGGATCATATGTGCAATGAACAGTCACGATATTGCCATCTGCATCCTTCTCACATCCGGTACAGGTCACAAAATACGCGTTCATGAGTCTCACTTCATTGCCCGGGAACATCCTGAAATACTTCTTGACAGGTTCTTCCATAAAGTCATCGCGCTCTATGTATAACTCTCTTCCAAAGCTCACCTGACGTGTTCCGAGGGATTCATTCTCAAGGTTGTTGGGAACTTCAAGCATCTCGCTCTGCCCTTCGGGATAATTGTCTATCACAAGCTTAATTGGATCAAGCACTGCCATCATCCTTGGCACTCTGACCTTAAGATCTTCTCTGATACAATACTCAAGCATAGCCATATCCGATGTGGAATTGGCCTTGGATACACCGCTTAACTCAATAAACATCCGAATGGATTCGGGTGTGTATCCTCTTCTCCTAAGTGCCGCTATAGTCACAAGTCTGGGGTCATCCCAACCGTCTACTATCTTATCTTCCACAAGTTTCTTGATGTATCTCTTGCCTGTAACGACATTATTAAGATACATCTTGGCAAACTCTGTCTGCTTGGGAGCCTTCTCAGGCGCGTCCTTATATCCTGTCTCGATAAGCACCCAGTCATACAAAGGACGGTGATCCTCAAATTCAAGCGTACATATCGAATTGGTGATACCTTCTATAGCATCCTCAATGGGATGAGCAAAGTCATACACCGGGTAGATACACCATTTATCACCCGTATTGTGATGAGTGAGGTGTGCAACCCTGTATATAACGGGATCTCTCATATTGATATTGGGAGACACCATATCTATCTTGGCGCGAAGGACCATGCTTCCGTCCTCGTACACGCCATTCTTCATATCTTCAAAAAGCTTAAGATTCTCTTCTATGCTTCTTTCTCTGTTCGGATCATCCTTGCCGGGCTCCGTGAGTGTTCCACGGTATTCACGGATCTTCTCTGCACTCAAATCGGATACATAAGCCTTGCCCTTATTGATCAACTTAACAGCATCCTCATACATCCTGTCAAAATAATCTGATGCAAAATAAAGGTCATCTCCCCAATCCGCTCCAAGCCACGCAATGTCAGCCTTGATGGAATCAACAAATTCCGTCTTCTCCTTGGTGGGATTCGTATCATCAAATCTCATATGGAAGCTTCCGCCGTATTGCTTGGCCAAGCCGTAATTAAGGAGTATGCTCTTGGCATGTCCTATGTGCAGATAACCGTTGGGTTCCGGCGGAAAGCGTGTAACAACCTTATCATACACGCCGTCCTTAAGATCCTTATCTATCATCTGCTCTATAAAATTTCTGCTTTCAGTACTCATATCCGATCCCACTTTAAAGTCTTACCTGTATATTCTATACGAAACAGCCATATCAGTCAATTACAGGCATATCAACCGATATACTTCGCATCAAAATCATCCCTCGTCATGGGCTTGTCAAAGAAATAGCCCTGAGCTATCCTCACGTTCATATCAATAAGGATATCATACTGCTGCTTACGCTCTATTCCTTCTATGCATATATCCGCGCCAAGTGCCCTCGCCAGTTCGCCTATCATCCTGATAAACGCTCTGTGATATTCATCACCCTCAAGTTCCCTCACGAATGACTGATCCACTTTGATCACATCGAAAGGAATCTCACGGATATTATTCAAAGAAGAATAACCCGTACCAAAGTCATCAAGTGCGATCCTCACTCCAAGCGCACGGATATCGGCCATGATCACTTTCATACGGTTCATGTCGTTGATCGCAAGGCTCTCGGTAACCTCCAATGTAAGATTGGATGGCTTAATGCCTGACTCTTCAACTGTCTTACGGACATTCTCCACTATATCATCCTGCATCAGCTGTACAACTGACAGATTGACATTGACCTTATACTCCGGATGACCGTGATCATTCCAATACTTGCATGCCTTACAGGCTTCCTTAAGCACATGATCGCCTATGGGATTGATAAGTCCCAGATACTCCGCAAGCGGTATGAAATCAGCCGGTGATATAAATCCAAGTTCTCTCGAATTCCATCTGATCAGTGCCTCTGCTCCCGTACATGTGCCGCCATCAAGAGTGATATCCACTATAGGCTGATAATATATCACAAACTCATCAAAGCCGTTGTTGGTAGCGGCTCTCATGTTCTTCTCCATGTCCAGTCGCTTGCCTGATTCGGACAGTGAACCGCTGTTGAACTTGGCTACTCTGTTCTTGCCGCTCTTTTTGGCACTGTACATGGCTATGTCAGCCTTTCTGACAAGTTCCTCGACATTTTCTCCTTCATCAGGGAAAGTGACGATACCCATACTCATGGTACAGTAATACTCGCCGTCCTTAAGATAAAAAGGCTTGGCAAATATGCCCTTTATATTGTCTACGATCTCATCATATCTTGGAAAACTTCTGGGCGGAATGATGATGACAAACTCATCGCCACCCATTCTGTAGCAATTATCCTCAATGCCTTTGACGCTCTTCATGCCTGCGGATATGTCCTTAAGCAGTACATCTCCGTACTGATGTCCCAGACCGTCATTGATATGCTTAAAGTCATCAAGATCAATATACAGAAGTGCACCCATGCTGTTATGTTTCTTGCTCTCATCTATGATGCGCGCAAGATCCCTTTCACAGCACAGACGATTGAGCAGTCCGGTAAGGAAATCGGTATAAGCCTGCTGCTCGATCTTTCGCTGATAGACCTTCTTGTCAGTAACGTCATATATCGCATACAGGGCTACCGGTCTGCCATCCACCCAACTGATATTGCTGTGATGGATCTCATACCAGGAATCCCTGTCATAATCATAGTATTCTATCACGCTCTGAGTCTGTGACTCTTTTTCCCATATGATATCACTCAGTTCCTCGCCCACTGTTCCTTCCGGGAATAAAGAGAGCATGGTCTTATTACTGAAGAGTGTCTCTTTTTTTACCACATCATTGACTATGATGGCACATCCCACATGCTCAAGCACCTGTTCCAAAGATGCATAGGAGCTTACAAGTGAATTCTTCTGAACACGCTTATCCAGGATATTCTGCAATACCCTGACGGCATCGCTTAAAAACTGCAGTTCGCTTATCTGCCAGCTTCTGTCACGCCTGTTCTCAACATATACGGCATACATATTGGTAGTCTGCCCGATCGTGATGGGCATGGCCACAACCGCTCTGATATCGGAATCCTGCATGGTCTCAGCCACGTTGTCAAGAAGCGTAGAACCTGTCGATAAGATGATTGTCTTCTTGCCTTCCAGGAAAGAAAACCTCGGAATATCTGTAACCCTGTCAAATACGGATTCTTCGCCTTCTATCATATAAGAGGCAAGTATATCCATCATGTCTGTGCCCCGGCGTTCTTTGATCTTGAATATGTCAGCCTGGGATATCTCCAGATATTCGGATGTGATACGCAAAAAATCCGTCATAACGGATTCTATGCTCTTATCACTGTCAAGATATTTAAGGATCTCTGAAAATGCCTGAACTCTTTTTAAGCTCTCTGCCATCTCATTGGCAGAAAAAAGGGATCTTCTGCTCTTTTCTTCATACTGAGCCAATGACAGTTCCGAACTGATCCTGTAATCGCCTATCTCACGAAGCGCATCCACAGCGCTCAAAAAATCCTTATCCGTAAGATGCTTGGTCAAAGCCCCAAGATCATCGGGCAATGTCCCGCTTACGCCATCTATAAGACCCGCAAAAAACCATACTTCCTTGCAATGGCCCTCAAATTCAAGCGTGACGGCTCCAAGCTTAAGATGGCCTCCCGCAACCTCCTCGAGGATCTGATCCTCTATGCTGTCTATGGTAAGTCTCTCATAAAGCCCGTGAAGCATATCATCGGTGATATACCTGTGCAGGACTTCCCTCTCCTTATCATTGCCGGTAAAATTGTTGATCATCCGGCCGGTATCGTCATAGCTGCATATGTATATCCTTGTAGCGTCACTGAATGTATTGAAGAAATTCGCCACTCTGCTGTGTTCAGTTAAATATGTCAAAGCCTCTCTGGTCATAAAAAGTATGTTTTAGTCTGAGATATCCATCATTACTCTTATGCGTCTACACTGTAGTTGGGTGCTTCCTTGGTGATCTGAATGTCGTGAGGATGCGATTCCTTAAGCGAAGCAGCCGTGATCTTGACAAATCTGCCGTTCTCCTTAAGTTCCTCTATGTTCTGCACACCGCAGTATCCCATACCGCTTCTGAGTCCTCCCAAAAGCTGGAATACAGTATCTTCCACAAGGCCCTTGTATGCTACTCGGCCTTCCACGCCTTCCGGAACAAGCTTCTTGGCATTGGACTGGAAATATCTGTCCTTGCTGCCGTTCTCCATACCTGCGATCGAGCCCATTCCTCTGTACACCTTATACTTACGTCCCTGATAAAGCTCAAATTCTCCGGGGCTTTCCTCACAGCCTGCAAACATGCTGCCCATCATACATACATTGGCACCGGCAGCAATAGCCTTGGTGATATCTCCCGAATACTTGATACCGCCGTCTGCGATGATCGGAACACCATAACTCTTGGCTACGGCATATGCATCCATAACTGCAGATATCTGAGGCACACCTATTCCGGCAACCACTCTTGTGGTACAGATGGATCCGGGACCTATACCTACCTTAACGGCATCGGCACCTGCTTCAATAAGAGCCTTTGTGCCTTCACCTGTAGCCACATTACCTGCAACAACCTGAAGATCGGGGTATTTCTCCTTGATCATCTTAAGGCACTTGATAACGTTCTCGGAATGACCATGAGCCGAATCAAGCACAACAACATCAACCTTTGCATCTCTAAGTGCCTCAACACGCTCAAGCACGTTGGCCGTGATGCCTATCGCAGCACCGCAAAGCAGTCTTCCCTGCTCATCCTTGGCTGAAAGGGGATACTTGATGGTCTTCTCTATATCCTTGATGGTGATAAGACCCTTGAGATTAAAATCATCGTCAACGATAGGAAGCTTTTCCTTACGAGCCTTGGCTAAAATATCCTTGGCCTCGTCAAGTGTGATGCCTTCCTTGGCCGTGATGAGATTCTCACTGGTCATGGATTCTTTTATCTTCTTGGAAAAATCTGTCTCGAACTTGAGATCTCTGTTGGTGATAATGCCGACAAGCTTCCTGCCTTCAGTGATCGGCACACCTGATATACGGAACTTGCCCATAAGCTCATCCGCATCCTTAAGAGTATGTTCAGGGCTTAAAGAGAATGGATCAGTGATGACACCGTTCTCGGAACGCTTAACCTTATCCACCTCGTCCGCCTGCTCTTCAATAGACATGTTCTTGTGTATTATACCTATACCGCCCTGTCTGGCCATTGCAATAGCCATACGGTGTTCGGTAACGGTATCCATTCCCGCACTCATAAGCGGAATATTAAGCTTGATGGACTTGGTCAACATCGTGGTTATATCGATCGAATTCGGTACCACATTGGCATAAGCCGGTATCAGCAACACATCATCAAAGGTAATTCCTTCTTTAATAATCTGACCCATATTAATCTCCTTCTATATATCAATCATTATGCACTTTGTGAGGGGCAATATTGTATATTGCCTTGTACAATCTCTCGTCCGGCTCTATGATGATCTTGCGTGAGCCGTCGTATATCATGACGTACATGTTGTTTTTGTTGCTCTCTTCTTTGGAAGAATAATTCTCTTCCTTAAGCTGTCTGCCGGAATACTCGTTCATACGATAGCCGTTAAACTTAAACATGGCTTCAAGCTTCGTAAGATCGATGGTCGTGACATGCTTTCTCCTCTGCTTGGCGAAGATCACGTCAATATCTATCTCTTTTTCCGTAAGAGCATACTCGTACTCAATATCAGCCTTCTGACCGACAAAATAAGCACCTGCGCCTACTCCTATCGCTATGATCATGGGAATAAATCCGAGATAAAGTCCGACTGCCGCAAAAAGTCCGGCCAATATCCACAGTAAAATCTTGCAAAGATTAAGAATCTTATTGGTCCTCACAGGAACCAGCAATTCGATGTGATCGTTCATATAGTCCTCCGCCCTACATGCCCGCGCTGAGTATGAGAATATACTCATCGGATATTAGGCTAATTCTATTACAATTGCCGTTATAATTCAAGTAGAAGTTAGCCTGCATTTACTCCTCCAAATAGTGCAAAAATGACAATGCATTGTCCTTATTGGCACTCGTTGCGGACAGTCCGAAATACACCGGACCGTCTGTGGATACATACCACCGCTCACTCAGGACTTTGGCAGCATTCGATATGTCAATACCCGAATATTGCGTATATGTAGGTGCCGACGGATCTTCCGGATCATCAGTCACTTCCGCAACATATATATCATCCTCATATCCCTTAATGTCATTCTCAGGCAACACGTCCCTAAGATCCATCAGATATCCGTACTGCGCCATCCGTTCAAAAGCCTCAGCCGGAGCTATGATCACATCGGTCTCACCTGCGGCTATCGTCACAAAGAGTTTCTCCTGTGAACTCACATCCAAAGTTCCTTCTCCATCCGAAAGAACTGCATAGTTGGAATCTATGGTCATCTCATGTTTGTCGTCCGTTCCGCTTATCTGTTCAAACTCATGAATAAACAGTTCGTAATCGGGTTCAAAGTTGGCTCCGACAAGCGCAACACAAAGAGCATTGTCTTTTGCCGTAAGCATGGTCTTTACTATGGAAGCAATGATAAGGACGAGTGCCAAAGCCCCAACGACATACCACTTATAATATCCCGCATAGTACTTAAACTTATATGAAAAGCTTTTGCCTTCCAGGCCTTTTTTTCTCTCTCTTTTTATTTCGTCTGCAAGCGATCTGGTGTCTTTCATCCTAATCTGTCTCCTCAATCTGTTCTTTGATCATCGGTATATACGGCTTAATCAGTTCATCCGTGATCTCTGTGGCAAGCCCTCTCATATCGGATATCACCGGCGTAATGTCTTCCTTATTTACTCTGTGCTTATCATCTGCATCAGCCAGGCAATCGCAGATAAGTCTGTTGATCTGCGGCGAGAAATGAAGGGTATCCATATAATTTTCATCAAGATTTAACACGATATCTCTGTCATTTAAAAAGAAATAGCAACTGACATTATCATAATCCGTCAGCTTATCCATGCACTTTTCAAATGCATAAAGATAAAACTGTGTGTCACCTTCTCTGTAGGTATTATCCCACCAAAGCATTGAATATGGCGGGAAATATATATAAAACCGTGTATCCGGATGGGCCTTTATCTGCGATACTATCAGATCCATATTGCTCTCAACCAGATCATCGTATGTATGCTCATCATTCATCGGAGCAACTTTGGGATGGCGAAGATACAGGCCGGTGCACATATCGAGATTGAACTCCTTCCACTGCCCCCAGTTGTAAGATGTTCCCTCATCATAGTCTTCCAAAACTGACTTGGCAAGCATATAGGGAATGCGTTCAAAAAGAACATCCTTATTAAACAGGTATTCCACGTCATTAAACGGATTGGCATCATACAGATACATGGGACACCCGGTCTCTTTAAACGTAGTATGCGGATCGGACTTAAGAGATGACGGATCCAGATTGTAAAACACATATCTGATATCCTGAGCCTTAAAAGCCTCATCCAAAAAGAAACACAGATCCGCAGTGGCGCCATAAGACCTGATGGCCTTAATGCTTCTGCAGCCAAATGCTTCGTCAAACCATCGGTTATTAAAGTTCTCCGATACCGACGATCCGACTATTACTGCATCATAATCGAAGTGACGCAAAGATCCGATACACTGGTATTCTTTCTCCGTAAGCACGGCCTTAAGCGGGCCTATCGGCTTATGGTAGTGATAGAACGGATCAATAAGTATCACTGTACCTGCAATCAGTAACAGCAAGGCTGCGGCAAATATTAAAATGTGTTTTAACAGCTTCATTTTGCTATGCATGATCAGAAATTAAAGTATATAAAAGTACTCACCTGCGAGAAACTGATGACACAGTATACAAACAATATCACCGTCACAATCGCAAGCCCCCTGCGCTCCCTGTATGATTCCCGTATCTGCGCAACATTCTTCCTTGTAAGAATGAACACTCCGAGCATTAGAAACAACAGAAGCCACACCGTGTTGACCATAGGCTCTCTGCCCGGCAACAGACGCATCGTGATCTGTCCCGGAAGGTAAAGCTCCGGAAATTGCGATGCAATGTGATCCGCAAGCTTGGGCAGATTGCCACGCCAGCCTTTTAAAAGATCTGCAAATATCTCTCCCGCCTGCGCTAAAGATGTACTTCTGAAGGGTATAAGAAGCAATGTAAATGTGATGTCTGTCACGATCACGCCGATCTTACGCGGAAGTTTGACTAACTTCAGACTGTCCCAAATTACGATAAGTCCGGTGCATATGCCCCATACAACATAAGTCCATGCGGCACCGTGCCACAGGCCGCTTAACATGAACACTATGAATACATTAAGCAGCATGCGCACCTTTCCCCGCCTGCTGCCTCCAAGCGGTATATATACGTAGGTGGTCATGAATCTCGTAAGCGTCATATGCCACCTTGTCCACAGTTCTTTAAGCGTTGCTGCCTTATACGGAGAATTGAAATTCTCAGGAAGCCTTATGCCAAACATAAGCCCAAGGCCTACCGCCATATCACTGTATCCACTGAAATCAAAATACAGTTCCAAAAAATACGCCGTCATTACCGCAACAGCCGAAAACGTATCGAGATATAAGCTCGTATCAAAGCCGTAATTGGCTACAATGGCAAAGCCGTCAGCAAGCAGTACTTTTTTGGACAATCCAAGCACAAAAGTGACCATTCCATCGTAGAATCCGTCAGCGTTAAATCGATGTTCATCAGACATAAACTGCGGAATAAGCTCACTGTGAAGCACTATGGGGCCTGCGATGAGCTGCGG
>JAILKC010000171.1 GCA_024694055.1 Lachnospiraceae bacterium
GCCATATGCCAATCTCAGATCTGACAGAGAGGCAAATCCATTATCCACAAAAAGCCTCTTACTGTTCTTATATCAACATCTTTAAAGTGATTGCCGGGATTCCATTCAAAAGTACAATTGACTCCCTGCTCCTTTAACAGAGAATCAGCTGCCCGAATATTGTCTCCCACTGTCGCCATGACAGGATTTTTGACTTTTTCTTCTTTGTCCCCAAGACTTAAATATACATTTTTACACTTTATCTCATTCTCATGCATATATGTGCCAAATCCCGGAAACCACACAGATGGTGATACAGCTGCAACAGCAGAAAACATATCAGTCTGATATGCCGCCCATATCGAAAAAAGACCTGCAAGAGAATAGCCACCTATATAATAGGTGACGGGTCTGCTTTCACAATACCGCAATATTTCTTCCAGCGTACGCTTTGCTTGGCCTCCAAAATCATTGTCACCAAATACCGCTGGTGCGCTCCATGGTGACAGGTCACTGTTCCAATCGTCGACTTTAAATGCGACAAATCTAAAATCTTTATCCGTGTTCTTTCTGATCAAAGCAATCTCGTCTTCAATCATCGCAAGACTATGCGTATCTACCGGCTGCATCAAAGTTAATTGAGAATCAGCATTACCAAACTCATATACTTCCAACATACAGATCTCACCATATAATCAATTCAGCCGGTCTCCTGCCTGAGACTTCCTCCGCCCGTTCCGGCAAATGTACCGGAACCCGACTCTGTTATCCATTTTGTTTCCTCCGCAATATACCTATTCATCGGAATGATCTGTTCCCGTATATTAACGCAAAACAAATATATATATATGATTTTACTTCCATCCGGAATATGTGTCACGTCTTTTCTATAGAAATACAGCACCAAATAAAACAGACATCCATGTATGATAACATAGATGTCTGTATATTTTTGCGTAACTTTGCGCATGATCAAGCCGATGAACGATCATCAACTTATATGCTCAATATCTGAAAGAGTATAATGTGTTTTTTCAAACAACTTCAAAAAATCATCAAGGCCCATCTTTCTCTTGGCAAGAACTCTTACTTCCTTCTTACCGAGATCTGCAACGGCCCACAGTTCACCATCAGAATTGATCGCATTCTCAACATTTCTGACACATCCTGCGCAGACCATACCTTCCACTTTAAGTCTGTACTTATATGGATAATGCGTTTTGTCTCTATCAGCCACCTTGATCTTTGGTGCCATGTCCGAACCGCTTCCGCAACAGGAGCCCCCTGTTTTTACTATTTTGATAATATGTGCAAATGCCACTGCGATCAACAGCAGCAATACAAGTGATATGATCACATTTCCCATACTTAAGTCACCACTTCCCACATGTCTCCCATATTCTTGAATCCACCCTCCGGCAGACATCCCTTGCAGGGTGCAGTGTCGGAGTGCGCATGGCTTACGCACTCCGAGCAGTGTTCTGCACCACAAGGAGTTATGGAAATTTTTCTTATAACCTTTATTGCTTCCAGATATTCCAATTTGCGTCTGATATCATCTACATCCGTACCCAGTTCAGTCGCAAGCATCTCCAAAGATCTTGCATGACCATCTTTAAGTAACTCAAGCAGTTCTTCCATCCGCCTTATCTCCTACCAGATAAGCATACCTATATGATATGCGATAAATGCAAGTATAAGTGAAACCACTGTATAATATGCCACGATCTTGGCCGTCCACTTGGCTGAATGTGTCTCCTGATATGTAGCTGCAAGCGCAACTACACAGGGCATATTAAATGTCATGGCAAATATGAAAGCAAGCGCCTCGGGCTTAGTAACATTGCTAAGCAGTATCTCATTAAGGTTGGTTGCCGCTCCTGCTCCGTTCATTGCCTCCGTAAATGCGGTTCCGAAGGCTCCTCCGTTATAGAGAGCGCTGATCACACCTATTGCGCCTTCCTTACCCACTGCTGAAGCAACGTATGACAGGAAAAGCTGCCACGGCATTCCAAACACTTTGGTAACGGGCTCTATTGCCAATCCAATCTTAACAAGAACACCGTCATTTCCGTTCGGAGAATAACTTAACAGCCAGAATATACCACACACAAGCAATATGACCTTGGTCACTCTGAAGAACGTCTCTTTTGTTCTTCCCATTACATATCTGAAAAGAGCGCCCCACTTGGGCTTATGGTATGGCGGGAGTTCCATGATCATTCCAAAACGATCTTCTTTCTTTACAAGACGGGCACCAAATACCTTGGCTGTTATCCACATATGAGCAAGCATCGTAAGCAATATTGCTGCCACCACTCCCACTGCTCCGGGGCCAAAGAAAATGCTTGAAAGCATCGGAATCGTAGCCCATGCCGCTCCACATGGGACTGCCCATGCAAGAGCAATCGTAAGTACTTTCTGCCCCCAGTTATCTATGACTCTGGCGCCGGCGGCACCTCCCATGGTGCAGCCAAAGCTTACCAAGAACGGCATTACCGACTTGCCCTGAAGGCCAAGCTTGCCCATGGTATTGTCAAATACATAGGATATACGGGCCATAACTCCGACCTCCTCCAAGAGTCCGAATACAAGAGTCACTCCGAATACAAATCCAAGCATCTTGAATATATACGAGAATGACTGTATCACTACATCTCCTATGATGAGTATGATGAACTCAGGACATCCGATTGAATACAACGCAGAAGTTATCGGAGCCTTAAGAGCAAGCACTGCGCTGCCCACGCCCATAAGCGGAAGAGCGGGGATGAACGAAGCTATCAGTCCAAGCAAAACCGTCAATATGACAGCAGTCTTTCCCCATACTTTATGGGTGTATATCCTGTCAAGCTTGCTTAATGACACGCTTGTCTTTTTTGCTTTCACCGCATCATCAAGCACCTCATCTATCCACGCAAACTTGCAGCCGCCTGTAGCGACCGCGCCCTTGGCGTTCTTCTTGGCTTCTTCTATCTTTTTATATGTGTCTGCGTCTACAGCATTCTTAAGTTTGGCACATACAACCTTGTCATCTTCAAGAACCTTTACGGCAAGCCACATGGACGAGTATCCGGGCAGCACACCTTCTGGTATCAGATTGAAAACTTCGCGGTAGCCCTGTATACTTTCATACTGTTTTGAAAGTTTTGAAAGATCAAGTTTGGTCCCGTTTTCCACAGCCTTTTCAAGCGTATTGTAGAAGATGTCATACGACTTTACATCGGTCGCTGAGAAAGGTATAACAGGAATACCAAGTTTCTTTTCAATTTCCTTTGCATCTATGATCTTACCCTGATCTGCGGCAACGTCAGACATATTAAGAAGCAAAAAACACGGTGCATCGATACCCGCATAATCAGCCAGCATAAAAAGACTTCTCTGAAGCTGCGAGCTGTCCGCAAGTATACATACTACATCTGCTGCACCCGATGCTATAAAGTCCCTTGTGATCACTTCTTCATCAGAATTGGCCGACAGGCTGTATGATCCCGGAAGGTCCGCCACTTTGTATTCCTTACCACCATGTACAAAGGATCCCTCTTTTTTCTCTACAGTCTTACCCGGCCAATTACCTACATGCTGGCGCATACCGGTAAGTGCATTAAAAAGTGTGGATTTACCGGAATTGGGCTGGCCCAAAAGAGCTATTGTTGCACATGAACTCATGCTGTCACCTCCTCTACCATAATGCCCTCACATTCTTTTCTGTTAAGAGCTATCATTGTATCTCTGGAATACACTAAAACCGGTCTGTTCTTATCATTCTTAATGACATTTACCCTGCATCCCGGTGTCAGGCCAATCGATGTAATTCGACTAAGAAATCTCGTGTCACCATTGATAGAAGCTATGACTGCACTCTTGTTTTCTTTGACTTCACTAAGGCTCATTTTCTCAATCCCTTCATTATTATTTCGCTTGCGTTAGCATCTGCTAACTCACGCTTTAAAAACATGCCAACCCATGTGTGTACATATACCTTGGGTTAGCCAACGCTAACATTATATCACTCATGATCAAAATGTCAACAAGTCTTTATTTCTGTTTATTACATATATATCTTTTGATGCCATCCAATGTTGATTTACTCAAAAAATGTTCTATCTTACATGCATCTTCCTTTGCAGTACGCTCATCCACCCCTGCAATCGTCTGAAGCAACTCGCTTAATGTGGCATGCCTTTCATATATCTCCTGCGCAACCACCTTTCCGCTTTCGGTAAAATCAATCTCACCGCTTCGCTGCATGCTGATTATTCCCTTGTTTTTCAGATTGGCCATCGCGGTTGACACACTGGCTCTCGAAAATCCGAGTTCATGTGCCACATCAATCGAACGCACACATTCTATCCGATCCTTCAATATGTATATTGTTTTGATGTAATCCTCCGCCGATTCATTCATATTTCTTTTCCCCTTTGGTTCTTTCTCTGATTAGCTTCTGCTAACTCAATCATAAAAAAATTTCTCGAAATGATTTTAAAGACCCCGGTTGGCTCCGGGGTCTTTATTTTCTTGTCATGCATCTTTATGGTCAGATCCTGTTCTCGGATTCACCCGCACTCTTGCAGGATGCGCACATCTTGCAATGTGCACAGTTTCCTCCGCATGACGATCTCCCAAGGCGCTTATCCCTTATCATCGATCTGACGATCAAGGTCACTATAAGTATCAGTATGAGCGATATTATTATATTGCCAAAGTTAGCGGATAACCATAAAGACATCTTATCATTCTCCGTAATTAATTTACATTTCCAGTCTGTCTGCTTCCTTATACTGCTTAAAGAACAGCATATATACAATTCCTACGAGTGCAGCGATTGCAAAGATGAGTCCCAACACGCTTATATTACCTGTAGCCAGGCCGCCAAACTGATTGATCATAAAGGCGATAACATAAGCAAATCCGCACTGATATCCAATGGCAAACCATGTCCACTTGGGATTGTTCATCTCACGTTTTATTGCGCCGATTGCCGCAAAGCAAGGTGCGCAAAGGAGGTTGAAAACCAAGAACGAGAAGCCCGTAACGCTTGTGAAAGCCTGCGCAAGTGACTGCCATGCAGTTAATTCTCCGCCGCCATATAAAATGCCCATGGTTCCTACAATATTTTCCTTTGCCACAAGGCCCGTAATCGATGCAACGGCTGCCTGCCAGTTGCCCCATCCGAGAGGAATGAATATCCATGCTATCGCATTACCGATGCCTGCAAGTATTGACATATCAAGTTCGTCCTCGGCCAACATGCGGAAACCGTCATCCGTAAATCCAAAGAAGGATGTAAACCATACAACGATCGTCGAAAGCAATATTATTGTACCCGCTTTCTTGATAAATGACCAGCCCCTCTCCCACATTGATCTGAGTACATTACCAAGAGTAGGCATATGATATGCAGGGAGTTCCATTACGAACGGTGCAGGATCGCCCGCAAACATCTTCGTCTTCTTAAGCATGATACCCGATATTATGATCGCCGCCATACCAATGAAGTATGCCGATGTTGATACCCATGCAGATCCGCCGAATATTGCGCCCGCAATCATCGCAATGAAAGGAACCTTTGCTCCACACGGAATGAATGTTGTAGTCATAATGGTCATTCGTCTGTCACGCTCGTTTTCTATTGTACGGCTTGCCATGATTCCCGGTACGCCACAGCCCACGCCGATAAGCATCGGAATAAACGATTTTCCTGACAGGCCAAATTTTCTGAACACTCTGTCGAGTACGAATGCGATTCTTGCCATATATCCGCACGCCTCAAGGAATGCCAGCATGAGGAAAAGAACAAGCATCTGAGGTACAAATCCGAGCACGGCTCCTACACCTGCCACGATACCGTCAAGAATAAGTCCTTTTAGCCAATCTGATGCACCGGCTGCATCAAGGCCCGATTCTACAAGCGCAGGAATTCCGGGAATCCATGTCCCATATTCGGCAGGATCCGGCTCATCTCCGATCTCTTCAATGGTCTTAACCGCTTCTTCATAATCTTCTACAGAAGCTGTCTCTTCGCTTATTTCAAGCGTTTCTTCATCTTCCACGCTGTATGTGAATTCGCTTGCCGGAGCCACTCCGTTTTCCTCCACATACGCGTCATATCCGTCTACTATGGCAGATGCATCCGCATAACTCTCTGCTATATCGCCGTAGCCTCCGTCCATTCCAAACAGATGGAATCCATCTCCGAATACGCAGTCATTTGTAAAATCCGTAGCCGGAGCACCTACTCCCACCATGGCGATCCAGTACACAAGGAACATTACTGCAGCAAATATCGGTAATCCCAGGAATCTGTTGGTAACGATCTTGTCTATCTTATCGGATGTCGACAGTGCGCCGGCATTTTTCTTCTTATAACAAGCCTTGATAACCTCGGCGATATATACATATCGTTCATTGGTGATGATGCTCTCCGAATCATCATCCAGTTCCTTTTCAGCAGCTGCTATATCGTTTTCGATATGCTTCATCTTCTCAGCGGATATGCTCATCCTTTCAAGCACCTTATCATCGCGCTCAAATATCTTGATCGCATACCACCTCTGTTTTTCCTCCGGCATATCGTGTACTACCGCTTCCTCTATATGAGCGATTGCGTGCTCAACAGGACCGGAAAATGTGTGCAAAGGAACAGTTTTACCGCTCTTGGCGGCCTTTACCGCCTCTTCGGCAGCTTCCATCGTACCATCCCCCTTAAGAGCAGATATATCCACCACTTTGCAGCCGAGTTGTCTCGAAAGTTCACCTGTATTGATCTCATCTCCGTTTTTCTTGACGATATCCATCATATTTACAGCTACTACCACCGGAATACCAAGCTCGGTAAGCTGTGTGGTAAGATAGAGATTTCTCTCTAAATTTGTACCATCAATGATATTTAAGATCGCGTCCGGACACTCATCTATCAGGTAATTTCTGGCCACCACTTCTTCAAGTGTGTAAGGCGAAAGCGAATAGATTCCCGGTAAGTCCGTAATCGTCACATCATCATGTTTCTTAAGTTTTCCTTCTTTTTTCTCTACAGTAACGCCCGGCCAGTTACCTACAAACTGATTGGAGCCGGTCAGTGCATTAAATAACGTCGTTTTTCCGCAGTTAGGATTACCTGCCAGTGCAATACGTATACTCATCATATTCCTCCCTATTCTACCTCAATCATCTCGGCATCCGCCTTACGCAGCGAAAGCTCATAATTTCTCACGGTCACCTCTATCGGATCTCCAAGCGGTGCAACTTTTCTGACTGATACGGTTGTATTCTTTGTGATACCCATATCCATGATCCTGCGCTTGACCGCCCCTTCACCGTGCAGCTTAACTACTGTTACCGTTTCTCCGATCTTAACATCTCTTAATGTCTTCACTGATCATCCCTCCTGCTTAAACCATTATTTTCCTTGCCAGTTCATCACTGACAGCCACACGGCTTTCTTTGACCTTTACTATCAGATTCTTGCCGAGTGAGCTGACTATACTTACCTCTCCTCCTACGTTGAACCCAAGATCTTCCAAATGTTTTTTTACATCCGGATTGCCACCGATCTTTTTAATGATCTGAGTCTGTCCGATCTCTGCATACATCAAAGGCATCATTTTCATCCTCCTCATCGATTCTCGATTAGCTAACGCTAACCATAATGCCATAAAAATGGTTAGCCTTTCCTAACCAAAGATAAGTATAGTTAGTTCAGGCTAACCTGTCAAGCATTGTTTTATTTTTTTATTCAATATATCATTTCTTACGATGCACTGACATACTGAGCCGAGTACAGATCGTAATACGCGCCCTTCTTTGCCATCAGGCTCTCGTGATCACCTTCTTCCAATATTCCACCATCGTCTATGACAAATATCCTGTCGGCATTCCTGATCGTAGAAAGTCTGTGAGCTACAATAAAAGAAGTACGAGTCTTAAGCAGTTCTCCTATACCCTGTTGTACAAGTATCTCCGTCCTGGTATCTATGCTTGATGTAGCTTCATCCAATATAAGTATCTTTGGATCCGTAAGCAACGTTCTGGCAAAAGCTACCAGCTGTCTCTGGCCATTGGACAGACCACCGCCACGCTCGGTGATGACTGTGTCATATCCGTTCTCCAGTTTCGATATAAAATCATGCGCATGTACCGCCTTCGATGCTTCAAGCATCTCCTTATCCGTTGCACCCGGTCGTCCATATTTGATATTATCTCTTATTGTACCCGAGAACAGATAATTATCCTGCATCATGATACCAAGCTGACTTCTAAGCGACTGGATCGACACCTTACTTATATCATATCCATCCACTAAAACTGCCCCGTTTTTGACATTATAGAACCTGCTTATAAGGCTTACTATGGTAGTCTTACCCGCTCCTGTCGGGCCAACCAACGCTATTGTTTCCCCGCTTTTTACCTTAAAGCTCACATCATGCAGTATATCCACGTCCGGTTCATCGGGATAAGCGAAATCCACATGTGCAAATTCCACCTCTCCCTTGATCTTCGGAATATCAGTTACTTCTTCTCCGTCTTTTACAAGAGGTATCATATCCATGATCTCATATACTCTCTCTGCCGATGCCAGATTTGTGATTAGCTTATTGTAATAGTTGGCCAGATTCCTTATGGGCGAAAAGAACATACTGAGATACAGGGCAAAAGCTGACAGTGTACCTATGGATTCAGCCTGAACGCCAAGTTTAGCCACGGCCAAATAATACAACGTAGCTGTTCCAAGCCCACTTGCGATCTCTATGGTTGGGCTATATATATCCGTCACCCTGACCGCAGCTTTAAAGGCCTTTATCACTTCATTGACTATCCCGTCAAACTCCTTATTAGCCTCCTCCTCGGCATTAAAGCTCTGGATGACCGCAACGCCCTCTATACCCTCATGTATAAAAGCCGTCATGTTCGAGTCCTTTTTCTTAAGGCTTTGCCATTTCTTATGAGCTATTATCTCGCAGAAATATAAACCCAACATTATGATCGGAATAGCCACTGCCGCTGATATCGACAGTAACGGACTCTTTACTGTCATTATGGTAATGATCACTATAAGGCTTATCGCCTCCGGCGCAAGAGTCGTAACCGTGCTCGACAATACATCCTTAAGCGCATTGACATCGCCCGTTACTCTTGCAAGTATCTTACCCGCCGGCCTCTGGTCAAAGAAATCCACTCCCAGTTCCTGGATATGCACATACAGTTTCCTCCTGATACTTAAGATCATATCATTGGATATTTCTGCCATTATCCTGCGCCATACTCTCGTAGCCACAAAATGAACCGTAAAAAACGCGAGCATTATACATGCCCATATAATAAGCCCTTTTACATTTCCATCATATATCTCATCATTTATTATCTTTTCTATCACCAAAGGAGCCGCCGTAGATATGCCGACTGTTAAGAGAATGAGCAATATCACGATTGCCACTTCCTTCTTATATTCAAGAAGATTCAGAAGCAACCGTTTAAGCACGTCAAGCTTAAGGCTTTCTTCCAATTCTTCATCTTCTCTTGTACTGTTTATAGCCATATTTCCTCCTTAACTGCATGCAATGCAGTTTTGCGATGAGAAATCCGCGAATGCGATCTCTCATCACTCATTAACCGCCATGACTTTTCTGTAGTCCCCATACTGTGCTTCATAAGTACTGTAATACAGGCCTTTCTTTCTGATCAGCTCTGCATGGGTGCCACGTTCCTTTATCATACCGCCTTCTAAAACTATGATCTCATCGGCATCCTTAACGGATGATATTCTGTGACCGATGATGATCTTGCTCATATCCTTCTTTTCACGAATCTCTTTTTGAATATCCGCCTCTGTCTCAGTATCAAGAGCCGATGTGGAATCATCCAATATCAAAAGACTCGCATCTCTGGCCAATGCCCTTGCGATGGACAGTCTTTGCTTTTGTCCTCCCGACAATCCTATTCCTCTTTCTCCGATCACCGCATCATAATTATCAGTTATCTTCTCCACGAAGTTTTTGGCCTGAGCCTTTCTTATGGCATCCTTTACCGTTTTAATGTCCATTGAGGTCTTTTGTCCAAGCCTTACATTCTCCGCTATTGTATCCGAAAAAAGAAATACATCCTGTGTCACCACCGAAGAAAACGCTCTGACATCACTTAACGGCATCTCCTTTATATCCGTTCCGCCGATCTTAATGCTCCCACCGGTAGCATCATAAAATCGCTCGATCAGATTGACGATCGTACTCTTACCGGCACCCGTTGCTCCCATAATCCCAAGAGTCTTGCCTTTACTTAACGTAAAGCTGATCCCTTTAAGTATCTCTTTGTCGCCGATCTCAAAATCAACATTATCAAAACATATTTCTTCTGCCGCATTTGTCCGGGCATCAGTCGTAATAATTTCCGGAGTCTCTATTTCAGTATCAACACTTAACACTTTTGTCATCTTCTTATATCCTTCCAACCCTCTGGATATGAGTGATAACATCCATCCGAGATTCTCGATGGGCCATACTATGCTAAGTGAATATGCCACAAATGCCACAAGCGTGCCATATGTTATACTGCCTTTTATCGCAGCATACCCTCCTATTGCCACCACACACGTCTGCATGATCTTGGGTATAAATCCAAGCAGTGGATCTGTAAGAGCCAGATCAAGATCAAACTGCTTATTGGCATCCCCATAAGCCGCGTTCTTATCATCGAACTTTTTCATCTCGAGGCTCTCTGCCGAAAATGCCTTTACGGTTCTGACACCCGAGATATTCTCTTCGATAACCTTGGTAAGTGCAGCATTTTTCTCACTTATGTTCCCGTAGTCTTTGCCGAGTCTCTTTTCAAGATGCAGTGCAACGTACGCAAGAAAAGGCATGAATATGAGCGGAACGATGCTGAGTTTAAAACTTAAGCGCAGCATACATACCACAACACCGATAAAGTACACCGTCGCCTCTGTAAGAAGCATTCCGATAAATCCCGTCAGATCCCATACCGCACCTGCATCATCCTTTACCCTGGCCATTAATTCACCTGTGTTGGTCTTGTCGAAATAGCCTTTGTGAAGCGAAAAAATATGTTTCATCATATCTTTTCTTAAACCCGAAGCAACATGACAGCCCGCCATATCACAGTTGAATTCCTTCACATACTGAAAGAACGCTCTTCCAAGTCCCGCCGCTATATACAGCAGAATGTCTCTTTTAAATATCTCCATATCTCTTCCCACGATTACATCATCTACCATGGAAAGAGTGATAAACGGTATGGAGATATCGACTATAGTACTTCCGAGCAGTGACAATCCACCGATCAGATATCTCCATTTATTTTTCCATAAATACTTTTTCATATTCTGTCATTCCCCTCCCTGTCAAAAACATTTCGCCATATCCGAATTGTCATGGCATTGAAATCCCCCGCATATTCTGTCCGAAAAATATAAGCGGCAGTCTCCGGAGATCCTGCCGCTTTTGTCTTCATTACATCCATCATATCGGATTAGATAAAAATAGCGCGGTCTCCATATGGATACCGCGCTTAAGTACAAAGTAATATCCTACCGAACAAACTCATGCGAGGTAACCATAATCATAATATTGTGCTTTTTATTACTCTTAATTCTTAAAATCATGTTTACCTCCTTTCATAATCCTGTCAGTATGTGAACAATAGATAGATTACTTTACTGAAAGTTTTTTGTCAATAGACTTTTTCGCAAAAGATTTGTCAGGTTCTATCCGGAGTTCCGCAAAGGTCATTGACGATCTCTCCGGCTATGATCAATCCGGCAACCGAAGGGACAAATGCTGTCGATCCGGGAATGGATCTTCTCTCCGTACGCTTTCCGGATTCTACCGATGGATCGGTACAGTCCTGACTTTCATTCATCGACATGTCTTCTGCCGGGCGTACCGGAGGTTCTTTGGAATACACTACCTTAAGTGAATCAATTCCCCTCTTTTTACATTCACGGCGCATAACTTTAGCTAACGGACAGATTGAAGTCTCATATATATCCGCAACCTCAAAAGCTGCCGGATCAGTCTTATTACCGGCCCCCATGGATGATATCACAGGGACACCGGCCTTCTTGGCATTCTCTATTATAGTAAGTTTGCCTGTCACGGTATCTATCGCATCTACCACATAGTCGTATTCGTCAAAGTCAAACTGATCCTGTGTGCCAGGCAGATAAAATGTCCTGTAAGTCCTGACATCACACTCCGGATTGATATCCTGTATCCTCTCTTTGGCTACATCCACCTTATATCTGCCCACGGTCTTCAAAGTAGCTATAATTTGTCTGTTGATATTGGACTGACATACCTTATCATCATCGATCAGATCAAGTGCTCCGATACCCGAGCGGGCAAGGCCCTCCACAACATATCCACCGACCCCGCCGATACCGAACACTGCCACACGACAGGCTGCCAGCCTGGCCATGGCCTCTTCTCCGTACAGAAGTTTTGTTCTGGAAAACTGTTTTAACATCCGTACACCCTGCCCCGTGATCTACTTCCTGCTTAATGCGGTTTTTATCTTTCCTTTGGGGTCAGTGATAAGAAGTCTTACTATCCATATCACAAGTCCAAGGGCAATGGCAGCAAGTCCAAGAAAGGCATCATTAAGCATATCTTCTGCGGTCGCTTCAAAAAATGCCGTACCAAGCTCCGCATATTCATATATCGCATCCACAAACCACATCAATGATGCTCCCCAATACAGGTACATCAAGGTAACGATCTGCATATCGTCATCCGCACGGTTATACCATACAGCCGTAACTATTACTGCTGCAAATAATACTGTAAGTAAAGTCATACCGCAGGCTCCTCCTTTTCTTTTCTCTTAAGGATTAGGTCTGCGCACACGCACATAACACCCCACACCGCCGTAATAAGCAGCGCCATGGTAACACCGACGGTCGCTATCTCATGCAGCATTTCAGCCGTATCCGCCGGATCCGACATGGCTGTCAAAAAAGGAAACCACATAGTGATCTCTCCATGCCATACATGTTCAAAAGCCAAAAGTGCGGAACCTCCCCAGAGCATACCTGTAAGCCACTTAAGCTTACGTGACAAGGGAACCTTCGTGATCCTATGATTCTCTGTCGCCTGATTCGTTACCTGCATCTCCTTTTTGGCTTCAGCCTTCTCAATAACTCCTACTACTACCGCCTCTACTACCGGCGCCGTAAAACAAGCCATACTCCATCCTCCTCTTTAAAACAAGCCATATGTTCCGAATAAACAGATAAATAAATATCTGCCTAAGTCAGACCACGCTGTTGTCTATAATTTTATCATATTTGGATTGAATAAGATATAATAATGTGGTAACCTACAGCTAACGGGTATCAGAAGATCACAGGAGGGCTACCACATGGCATTACAGGAATCCGGAGAAATGTATCTTGAGGCAATATATGTGCTCTCACAGTCATCACAGGCTGTTCGCGCTATTGATGTTGGAGAATATCTTGGCTATTCCAAGCCCTCGGTCAGTCGTGCTCTGGGACTGTTAAAAGATGAAAAGATGGTCAAAAAAGACGACGATGGATTCATCAAGCTCACTAAGGCAGGTGAAAAACGCGCCAAGAGCATATACGAACGCCACACCGTTCTCACCAGGCTGTTTATCGATCTCGGCGTAGACGAAGAGATAGCCACTGAAGATGCATGCCGTATCGAGCATTATATCAGTGATACAACTTTTGAAGCCATAAAGGCACATATGATAGAACATCAGGGACATCAAGTATGATGTCCCTGTCATTTTCAGTCTATTATCACCAACTGCCTTGAGTATTCATTATTCATCGGCGTATGGTATTTGTCGGTAAGCGCCGACTCATATATATCGGCCGCTTTGATGTCACTTGCCAGACATGTATGCATTTGTGCATCGGCAAGTTTGGTTACAAGCGGTATTCTGCTCTTTTTCTTGATCTCAGATAGCAACGGTTCCGCACTCTTTCTGAATCCAAGTACTCTCGCATAAGGCACCACCACAGGCGCCGGTCCTTTTAATCCCAACATAATGTGGGTTAACAGTCTGTTGACACTTGTGTACGTGATATTCTTGCTCTTTAATGCCCTAATATAAGATTCGTAGTCAATATATTCTCCCACACTTGAGATGATCCTGCCGGCGAATGCTCTTGTTATATCCATATAGTCGCCGAATTCAGTCTCATTTATAAGTCTGTAGTGCAGATAAGCATCAAAATCACTCTGGTACATAAGCTTTGCTATCTTAAGAGCGACCACACTTGAAGCAGGCATATGCTTAAGTAAGAGTTCTTCATCGAATGTCTCTCTTAACAGAAGTCGTATGGCAGAAGCAGAACTCATTCCATCTACATCCAGTTCCGTTGCGCTGTAATCCGAGCCCTTACGCGTGATGGCTTTGGGAACGATCGAAGACTTACAGCGCTTGATCGCTCTGCAGTATTCGATACCAAGTATCGTATTGGGGCCTTCAAGATAATCAAGTCTGGATTCATCAAAGAACATGCCAAGAGCTTTGATCCTTGCAAGAGGATAGGAATATCCCTTTCTTAAATAGCTATCCAGAGTCTCCTCATATAATGCCGGAGGATCGCTCAAAAACTCCGCAAATTCAAGAACAAGATCCTCGCTGCCCTCTTCCACTCCGAAGGCGAGTTCATCCACCGTGCCGAGGCTGTCCAATATTGATACTCCACCCTCCGCAAATCTCTTTGCATCAGACGTGGCATACCTGACCGGAAGTTCTATCACCAGATCAACTCCACCAAGCAATGCCATACGCGCACGTGCATACTTATCGGTTATGGCGGGTTCGCCTCGTTGCGTAAAATCCCCGCTCATGATCGCAATAATATAGTCGCTGCCATTTTTACGTATGGTATCTGTCTGATATTTATGCCCATTGTGAAACGGGTTATACTCAGCTATAATTCCTGTTACTTTCAATGTCTTATTCTATACCAACTGTGCCTGTACCGCTGTAAGCGCTACCACTCCGACCACATCTTCCCACGTACAGCCTCTGGAAAGATCATTTACAGGCTTGGCAAGTCCCTGAAGCATAGGGCCGTAGGCCTCTGCCTTACCAAGTCTCTGAACAAGTTTATATCCTATATTACCTGCATCAAGATTAGGGAATATCAGGACATTGGCTTTTCCGCCTATCTCCGAATCCGGAGCCTTGGCTTTGGCTACCATGGGCACTATCGCCGCATCCGCCTGGAGTTCACCATCGACTACAAGATTGGGATACTGTTCATGTGCGATACGTGTAGCTTCTACCATTTTATCAACCAAAGGATGCTTGGCACTTCCCTTTGTGGAATGTGAAAGCATTGCTATGATCGGCTTTGCGCCCACCAGATTCTTAAATGATTTGGCTGATGTATCGGCTATGGCTGCGAGTTCTTCCGGATTCGGATCCTGATTGAGTCCACAGTCCGCAAATAAGAATGTACCGTTATAACCCATATCACAATCAGGAACATCCATGATAAAGAATCCGCTTACAAGCTTGGTTCCGGGAGCAGTCTTAAGGATCTGAAGCGCCGGACGAAGCGTATCTGCAGTTGCATGACAGGCTCCTGCCACCATGCCGTCGGCATCATTGGCTTTAACCATCATGACGCCGAATGTAAGATAATCCGACAGAAGAATCTCTCTGGCCTTTTCAGGCGTCATTCCCTTGGCCTTACGTACTTCATAGAGCAGATCCACATACTGATCAAGTTTCTCAGTCTTCTGCGGATCTATGATCACAGCGCCGTCGAGTTCTATATCGAGCCATCCGGCACCATCGAGTATCTTCTCTTCATTGCCGACCAATATAATATTGGAGATACCCTCCTTTAATATATTAGAAGCGGCTATGAGCGTTCTCTTATCCGTTGTCTCGGGCAATACGATCGTCTTGATATCACTGCGCGCCCTCTCTTTGATCTTATCGATATAATCACCCATTTGCTTACCTCCGTATTACATTATATATTTGCATTATAACATGCCGATCTTACTGATATTATTGCCAAAACTGCTCTTATAATGAACAAAATTGCACATTATCGATCAGTTCTTAAATGAATGAATGGGTGCCGGAATACGACCGCCTCTGCCCACAAATCCCGAACAGTCAAAGCCATTAACGGGCATTATGGGTGCATGTCCAAGCAGTCCTCCGAACTCAACATTATCACCTACAGTCTTGCCGATAACCGGAATTATACGAACGGCAGTTGTTTTCTGATTGATCATTCCTATGGCAAGTTCATCTGCAATTATTCCCGCTATTGTAGTATTCGGTGTGTCACCGGGGATTGCGATCATATCAAGACCAACCGAACATACACAGGTCATCGCCTCAAGTTTCTCTATTGTGAGGGCGCCGGCCTCAACCGCATCTATCATACCCTGATCCTCACTGACCGGTATAAATGCTCCGGAAAGTCCGCCTACATACGATGATGCCATGACGCCTCCCTTTTTTACCTGATCATTTAAAAGAGCAAGAGCTGCAGTTGTTCCCGGAGCACCTGTCTGCTCCAGTCCCATCTCACACAATATATCCGCCACGCTGTCTCCGATGGCAGGTGTGGGTGCAAGCGACAGATCCACTATTCCAAAAGGGATCCCCAATCTCTCACTTGCTTTTTTTGCCACGAGCTGACCAACCCTTGTGACCTTAAACGCAGTCTTTTTGATGGTCTCACACAGCACTTCGAACGACTCTCCCCTTACACTTTCAAGTACATGCTTGACCACACCGGGACCGCTGACACCGACATTGATAATGGAATCCGTCTCTGTCACCCCATGGAATGCACCGGCCATAAAAGGATTGTCATCCGGTGCGTTACACAATACCACAAGTTTGGTACATCCAAGCGAATCCTTATCCTTTGTAGCCTCGGCCGTTTCTTTGATTATATCGCCCATTAGTCTGACACCGTCCATATTAAGACCGGTACGTGTTGAGCCCAGTACGACCGAACTCATGATCCTCTCTGTCTGCGCAAGAGCCTGAGGGATCGAATGTATCAACATTTCCTCAGCCTTCGTCATTCCCTTGGCTGCAAGTGCGGTATAGCCACCGATAAAATTGACTCCAACCTGCTTGGCGGCTTCATCCAATGTCTTGGCGATACGTACAAAATCATCCGTACTCTTGCAGGCTGCCGCGCCTATAAGTCCGATGGGAGTCACCGATATTCTCTTATTGACGATCGGAACACCCAGTTCAGTCGAGATCTCCTCACCTACTTTTACCAGATCCCTTGCTACGGTCGTGATCTTTTTATGAATGTTATCACATAGCTTATCAAGATCATCCGATATGCAATCATGCAGGCTGATACCGAGTGTGATAGTCCTCACATCGAGATTCTCCTGCTCTATCATCTTATTTGTTTCTTCTACTTCAAATATATTGACCATTATCTTTCTCCAATGTATATATACGACAAACGTGGAATGAGTGTCAGATATTTCTCACCACCGTATGATTAGATTCTATGCATTGCCGAGAAGATATCTTCGCTCTGGCACTTGATCTGAACACCGATATCTTCGCCCAGCTTCTCCATTTCGTCTGCGATATCACCAAACGACTTGGTCGCTCCGGCAAAGTCAGTGATCATCATCATGTTAAACCATCCCTGAACGATGGTCTGTGAGATATCTAGTATATTCACTCCGTTATCTGCCAGATGTGTACACACCTTTGCGATTATGCCGACTGCATCATGTCCTACTACTGTGATTATTGTTTTTTTCATAATTACATACACTCCTCTGTATAAACATCTGTATCATGTCATTATGACACATGTGTCACAACACAATTTCATTCTTACTTGAATTCCGGAAGGCTCTTAAGCATCTCTACAAGTTCCTTAAATGTACCTTTGGGACCATTCCACGGATGTTCTTTGCTTGCTATCATCGTATCCGTCACAAGATATCCGTTCATCCCAATACTTGTGCAGGCATACATGTCTTCTTCCTCGTCATTGCCTATCATCAGACATTCCGAAGGCTTAACTCCCAGTCTGTCACACACCGTTATGAAATATTGGGGATTCGGCTTACAGTAGCTGTCTGTCTCATAAGAGGTGACCAGATCAAAATCATCCGGTGTCAGATCAACCCATGACATCCTGGTGATCTGCCCCGCCATGGGAAATAACGGATTGGTCGCCAAAGCCACTATCGGAGCCTTCTCATGTGATATCCTTATAGCTTCTGCTGCAAGGGGATTATCCTGCGTAAACATCTTGGCCTGTCTGAACTCATTGGAATAGAATTCATCGCATACTTCTTTGATGCTCTCGTCGGTTATACCCGTCAGTTCCAAAAAACATTTCCAGAACGCATCCATATTTTTGCAGCTCCCGTCATTCCTCACCATGGCTGCCGTTCCCTTCCACACCGAAGCGATAAGCTTGTCGGCTTCTATACCGTATGGCTTAAGCTTGGCCGCCAGAAACTTAAAATATCCGTCCGTGAACTCCTTCATATCCATTGGAATGAGCGTTCCGTCCATGTCATATAATATTGCTTTATAACCGCCTGTCATCTCTTTCCCTGTCGCCTTTCTCCCTTACACGGGATGATCATATCTCTACTATCTTCGTTGGTTCACTTCTCTTGGCGACTATCATCTCGAAATCATCCGCATGATAGTCCTGATCTCCCGTCTCTATCTCAAGTCTGACCGTTTCGTATGCAAGCTCCGGTAGATTGTTCTCTTTACTCAAATGACCGAGTATTATGGTCTGCATCCTGTCACACAGAATATCACTTAAAAGCCTTCCGGCTGTCTCATTGGACAGATGTCCCTTATCAGACAATATCCTCTGCTTAAGCGGATAAGGATAGGGACCCACCTGAAGCATACGGACATCATGATTGGATTCTATCAGTATGGCGTCCATATTTTTAAGATGCTCTACCGTATAGTCCGTATATTCACCCATATCCGTGGCGATCGCCATGTGTCTGCTGCCATTCGTAAAACAATATGCCACCGGATCTGCGGCATCATGCGATATCCTCATAGGCTCAACGGATATATCACCGACCATGAATTCTTCATCCGGGCTGATCTCATGAAAAAGTTCCGGAGATACGTATCCGAGACTTTTACACATCTGTATCTGCTTAAGTGTCGCAGCCGTTCCATAGATGGGAATCGGATATTTTCTTGCAAACACCCCAAGCCCCTGAATATGATCAGCATGCTCGTGAGTAATAAGAATCGCATCTATATCTCTTCCATCTACACCGGCACTGTGAAGCCCTTTTTCAATCCTTATTTTGCTGATACCTGCATCCACAAGTATATGCGTGCGCTCGCTGCCTACATAGATTGAATTGCCGCTGCTTCCGCTTGCGATCGGACACATTCTCATTTCTTTCTGTCCTTTTCCCAATAGATCTGTATCTGATCACCCTCGCGCAGTTCTTCCATATATTCGGCATTTCTTCCATTGATCGTCGTAATAAGCGCCCCTTTTGATGTGGTACGATCAAAGTCTATCTCATCAAACACATCCACAAATACATATCTGTTCTTGCCTTTCAAAGTGACCGGACTGTCATTAACCGATACATGAAGTTCGAATGCAGGCTTGTCGTCTTCCTTATTCTCATCCTCATCAACATTCTTTTCTATCACTTCTTCCACATAATTGGTGGCAAGATATGCACTTGAGTCAAAAGTTCCGTCCGTTACTTCCCAGGTGACAGAGAAATTCTCATATACCTTGGTGTTCTCATCTGCAGGTGTGTTATTGACCATGCACACACTGTCGGGCGCAACCGTGATGTCCATAAAAGTCTCAATCTGAGATACGGTATAATAATCAAGTATGGCAATATCGTCACCATTCTGTATCTCGTAATACTCGGACTTCAGTTCATCTCCCAAGGATGCATACTTGGGAAGATCGACATCGGATCCATTCACATTGACTGTCAGCACAGACTTATATTCAGGCAGTTCGCCCACTGTCATATGTGCAGGTTCTCCCGCGGTTGATTCCTCAACTGTTATAATATCGTTTTCCTTTATCGCAGAATGAAGATTGGCAGACGCTCCATTCAGCTGAATAACCGCTGCTTCTCCCATCGTTCCACGCACCATTCTGCTCTTGCCGTTAACGGTGAATTCAAGACTCGGTCCACTCTTGGGGAAGAATCCGTTGCTCGGGAAATCCGCCTGCATGGCCGCATCCATAACCGAAAGATTATTGTTATTATATAACTTGACTTTGCTTCCGTTGAAATTAACAAAGATGAAGTTATTGCTCTCCTCATAATAGTTGAGGCATATGCCTATGGGAGTGACAAGCAATGAATCTATGGGCAGTTCAGTGTTTTCAAATACGATATCCTGCATCACTTCCTTGCCTCTAAGCGCAACTCTCTCAGGAGCCAATCCGAGTTTTTTGGCAAGCGCCGCAGTATATCCCGGAACCATACCGCCGCCGCCTACAACGAATACCGCTCCCACGCTCTTACCGCCGTTTAATTCCTTGATCTTGTCGCAGGCAAGCTTGGCCATCTCATCCACATCTTTAGAAAGCAGAGTCTTTATCTGCTTCTGAGTAATGGTCATCTTGGTGCCCATTATATCTTCATACTCTATCACCTGCTCGGTATCGGCCTGACGTTTGATCATCTCCGCACCGTTAAAATCTACCATGCAGTGATTGGCTATACGCTCCGTAAGGCTGTCTCCCGCAGTAGGTATCATACCGAATGCAATGATAGATCCGTCCTTTGTAACAGATATATCCGAGGTACCTGCACCGACATCCACAAGTGCGATATTAAGCAGTCTGAATCTCTCCGGTATAGCCAACTGAATTGCCGCTATAGGCTCCAATGTAAGATTGGCCACTTCAAGTCCTGCCATCTCTACAGACTTATACAGTCCGTCCACGACATCATCCGGCAGGAATGTCGCTATCATGTCCACTCCTATCGTCTTGGCCTTATGATTCTCAAGATTGGATATCGCAAAATCTCCGAGATAATATCTTACTGCACTGCTTCCTACACAGTAGAAATGCATGTCGATCTTGTTCTCCTCCAAGAACTTACGGTATGCATCCTCAATTGCGATCGAATTGAGTGAGTAAATATCTTCAGCTGTGACCGCTCTTTCTTCATCCAGTTCCATCTCTGAATGAACCTGCATCGTCTGCAATACACGACCGGCTGCTGCTATACATACGCGCTTAAGCTCCCCGCCTATCTGCTTTTCAAGTCTGTTTTTTACATCCGTTATGGTGTCAGCCACTCTGCCGATATCATGTATCTGTCCATCAAGCATAGACCTGGTGTCGTGCTCTTTGTTACACTGAGCCACTACGACAAAATTCCTGCCGCGTTTATAACCCACCGTACCCACTATACTCCTGGTACCAATATCCAAGCCAAATACCATCTGATTAGGATTGCCGTTATCTGCTTTCTTGTCCACGCTACACTCCTGTCTGTATCTTACTCAGTCCTTCATCTATCTGCCTTATTGTATCTTCAAAGTCACCGCCGTTATCTATCACGACATCGGATCCATTTTTAAATGCCTCATCCGTAAGCTGGCTGTTCATGATCCCGTCTATCCTTGAATCATCATAGCCTCTGCTTTGTTTAAGACGTTTTCTCCTGACATCCTGTGAGGCATATATATACCACATCTGATCAACATAATCATTAAATCCGCATTCTATAAGCAATGCTGCTTCTATAAAAAAATAGTCGACCTTACCGCGGCTTCTCTCCATATCCGCTTTCTGTCTGATACGATCTATCACCGCCGGATGAATGATCGATTCAACAGCATTAAGCCTATCTTCATCGGCAAAGATTGCTTCAGCCATCTTCTTTTTGTCTATGCGTCCGTCTGTATCCAGGATCCCTCTCCCCAAAAGCGTGATAAGTCTCTCGTAACACTCCTCACCGGGTTCCTTGACTTCATTGCCGATATCATCGGCCGTGACCACGACACAGTTGTAATTGTCCTTTATATACTTGAGCACACTGCTCTTGCCGGCGCCCACGCCGCCCGTAATGCCTATGATCTTCATCATTTTGCTTCAAACCAGTCACTGCCCGTATGTACATCCACTTCAAGTTTCACGGCCAGGTCTGCTGCATGCTCCATCTCCGTGCGCAAAAGATTAGCCACCTTTTCTGCTTCCTGTTGCTTTACTTCAAGCAGGAGTTCATCATGTACCTGCACCAATATTCTGGCATCCGCACCACTCTTTTTCAACGCCTCATGCACCCGGATCATGGCGATCTTCATAATATCAGCAGCCGTTCCCTGAATGGGGCTGTTCATCGCCACCCTCTCTCCGAACTGACGCATCATGTAATTGCTGTTCTTAAGCTCGGGTATCGGGCGCCTTCTTCCATACATTGTAACCGCATATCCTGTCTCTTTGGCCGAGTCAACAGCGCCGTCCAAGAAAGCCTTCACTCCGGGATAAGTCTTAAAATAATCCTCTATATACTGAGACGCTTCTTTTCTGGATATCCCCAGATCCTGGCTAAGGCCAAACGAACTGATTCCGTATACAAGCCCAAAATTTACTGCCTTGGCATCTCGCCTCTTCTCAGGCGTGACCTCATCAAGCGGGATACCGAATACCTTGCTGGCAGTGATCTTATGAATATCCGCATCTTTTCCATATGCATCTATAAGCCCTTTATCCTGCGACATATGTGCAAGGATCCTGAGTTCTATCTGTGAATAATCCGCATCGACGAATACATATCCGTCCTCGGGAACAAAACACTTCCTTATCTGTCTTCCAAGTTCCGTCCTGACCGGGATATTCTGCAGGTTGGGATCTGTTGAGCTTATGCGTCCCGTGGCTGTGATAGTCTGATTAAATGTGGTATGTATTCTTCCATCCGAAGCAATGCAGTCAAGCAATCCGTCGGCATATGTACTCTTAAGTTTGGTAAGGCCTCTGTATTCAAGTATATCCCTAACGATAGGATGATCCGGTGCGAGTTTATCAAGCACTTCAGCTGCCGTGGAATATCCGGATTTCGTCTTTTTTCCACCTTCATATCCCAAATGTTCAAACAAGACCTCTCCCAACTGCTTGGGCGAATTGATGTTAAACTCCATTCCCGCCTGATCATGTATCAGTTTTTCAAGTTCTCTGATACGTCCGGTCAAAGATTCACCGTAAGCTGTAAGCTTATCCCTGTCTGCTTTTATACCTTCTTTTTCGCATTGATACAGTACATAACTTAACGGCAGCTCTATATCCTTATACAGATCCTCCATGCCCTGATCTTTTAGCGACTTAAGACTTATGGTACGGTCTTCAAGCAGCATATGCGTGATATATCCCGGCTTAATGTCATATTCCTTGGCTTTGATCGGATTTAAAAGATATGCGACCAACATCATATCATCAATGTGTATGCTTTTTATGTCGCACAGTCCGTCAAGAAGCGGATATACAGCCTTTATATCATATGTTGTCGGCGATGTGTCTTCACGGCTTAAAACCGATGCCAGGCCCTTAAGTATGGCAGTTTTATTCAGACTGTCGGAGGTCGTCACCGTATAATCCTTCCCGGCAAAAGACAATGACAGGCTCAGGGTAACATCATCCGTATCTTCAGATCCGTCTTCGGCCGAAGAATCGCCCATACCGGAAAAATCAAGCGCCAACTGACCGTTGCTTTCTTCAGTAGCAGCAAAAGTCCTGTTTGAGTCATTCTTTACATGAATGTAAAAAGCCACTTCTCCGGATGCTTCGCTGCAGAGTTTAGCATAAACGGCCGCCTCGGATATATTCACTATATCAACATTGTCAAGACTCACCGAACTGACAGAAGTCTTTCCTTCGAAACGCTCAAGGATCTTCTTAAGTCCGAGTGTCTTAAGTGTTTCATAAGCAGTATCGTTATATATATTGTCAGGCCTTATCTCATCCCATATGACACCCGTGTCACAATCGGTCTTGATGGTCGCGAGCCATCTGCTAAGTTCTGCCTTGTCTCTGTTCTGTTCAAGAGTATCATGCAGTCCCTTCTTGGTGATCTTATCGAGATTGGCATACACATTATCAACAGTGCCGTATTCAATTAAAAGAGCAGTGGCTGTCTTCTCTCCCACCTTGGGTACACCCGGTATATTATCCGATGCATCACCCATAAGTGCTTTGAGTTCTATTATTCCGGAAGGCAGAACCTGATATTTCTGTAAAACATCCTTCGCATAATAATTCTCAATCTCCGTCTTACCGCCCTTGGTCTTGGGTTGCACGATCTTGATCTTGTCAGACGCAATCTGCAGAAGATCTCTGTCCCCGGATACAAGACTGACTTCAATTTCCTCACATTCTGCTTTTCTGGCAAGCGAGCCCAAAATGTCGTCCGCCTCTATCCCTTCTTTTTGTACCATGGCTATATCCATGGCTTTTAGGACATCTTTAAGAACCGGTATCTGTTCTCTTAATTCCTCAGGCATAGGCTTACGTGTGCCCTTGTACTCACTGTATCGTTCGTGCCTGAATGTCGGAGCACTCATATCAAACGCCACACAGAGATAGTCCGGTTTCTCATCATCAAGAAGTTTAAACAGGATATTCAAAAAACCATATATTGCATTGACATGCAGTCCGGAACTGTTTGTAAGATCCGGGACTCCGTAAAATGCTCTGTGGACAATACTGTGTCCGTCTATTAACATCAGTTTCTTCACTGTTCACCTACTGTAATCGTATCTTTGGTCCACCAACAGATTCGTCTGTCATACATATCATCTACATCAGTATGAATACAAGGATCAGAATGAATATGATGGAGATCGCCGCTATGGCTTCCATCCAATATATGATGACATTCTCCGTATGTTTACGCTTAAGCCGTTTTTTATATCTCGTCATCTTATCGGACAGTTCATTATCCAGATTAAAACTTCCACCGCTCTCAAGTCTGGCGGTGCCCTCTTTTACAAGGAATTGTATCTGCATCTCTTCCCTGCAGTCCTCGCAGGAATCCATGTGTTCAAAAAAGCGCGTGGCTCTACGCCCATCAAGCTTATCATCCAGCCATAACGGGATCAGATGTATGAATTCCTTGCAATTCATCGGAAGGTTACGTCTGCTTATCAATGCTTGAGTTCCTCTCTGTAATAATCCTTAAACTCGGTATATCCCTGTTCTTCAAGCTGCGTTCTCTGGAACTTTTTATTCTTGTTCATGCGCGATACCAAAACCGTTTTACCCTGAGCTCGAAGCTTGGCAGCTTCCTTAATGATCATGCTCAGCCTGTCAGGGCTCACGCCCTTCTCTATCAAAAATGCCACCTTTGACTTTTCATCAGGTATCTCATAATCATTCTCCAAAAGGAGCATGACAATACGCTCAAACCCTATCGAGAATCCACAGGCCGGGGTATTCTGCCCGGTGAACTTTCCGACCATCTCGTCATATCTTCCGCCGCCTCCGCAGCTTCCACCGTATTGCGGCATTGATACTTCAAATATAGGGCCGGTATAATAACTCATTCCTCTTACAAGCGTCGGATCGAATTCCACTTCAAAATCGCATGTTTTTGCTGCTTCCACGCTCTCTTTGATCTCCTTAAGCCCGATTCCCACTTCATCTCCAAGGCTCTCTCCAAGTGTATCGATTATATATCCGAGGCTGTCCGTAGCATCTTCAATACCTTTAAATAAGTCAAGATACTTATTGACACAGCTCTCATCATAACCTGCTGTGATCAGCTCTTCCCTGACGCCATCAATCCCGATCTTGTCCATCTTATCGAGTATTATGAATATCTCATCATAATCACTCTCGGGAAGTCCTGCATAAGAAGCCATGCTCTTAAGCATTCTTCTGTCATTAAGCCTTATCTTGAAATCCGCAAATCCGAGTTTGCCCAAAGTCGTGGTCGTAGCAGTGATCAGTTCTATCTCCGCGAGATTGGAAGGTTCTCCGAGAATATCTATATCACACTGATAAAACTGCCTGTATCTTCCTCTCTGTGGCCTGTCCGCCCTCCATACAGGCCCTATCTGAAGTGCCTTGAAAGGCGACGGGAGCGATGCCGCATTGTTGGAATAGAATCTTACAAGCGGGACAGTAAGATCATAGCGAAGTCCAAGATCCGTTACATCGTCTTCGGTCTTTGCATCGTTAAGATTAAGCTTCTCACCTCTCTTAAGGATCCTGAATATCAGTTTCTCATTCTCTCCTCCTGCTTTGCAGTTAAGATTGGAGATATTCTCCACACATGGAGTCTCAATATGAGTAAATCCGAAGCCTGCATATGTCTCCTGGATCACGCCTATCACATAATCTCTGATACGCATCTCCTTGGGTAATATATCTTTCATTCCCGTAGTGGGTTTCTTACTTAGTGTCATCTGATCCTCCGATTTTTCTATAGTCCTTATGGGCTTTTTTCTCCAAATACATCGCATCATCTGCGATCTTCATATACTTTTCCGACAATTCAAGTGCGGACATGCCGCCATCCTCGACCGGCCTCCTTATACACATACCTACGCTGAAGCCAAGCGGATATGGCTTATTGTCAGCAGCGATCTTGCCTGCAATATACTCTCTTAATGCAGTTATATATTCATCCGCCTGTTCTTTTGAATAGTCACCCGCCAACACAACATATTCATCTCCGCCGGTGCGAAGGTTGTATTCACCGCACGACGATGCGTGAGTCATGCCCTCTGCGATCGTGCAGATACAGTAATCTCCTTCAGCATGTCCGAAATTGTCGTTGACATACTTAAGTCTGTCCATATCTATGATCATAACAGTCATGTATGTATCATTCTTACGGCATTCATTATACAGTTTTTCAAAAAAGTTCTCATATCCTCGCCTGTTGTATAAACCGGTCAGCACATCTCTGTTATAGAGATCCTCAAGACGGTTAACAGCCACTCTCAGTTCTCTTCTGATCCTCCAGTTCTCTAACATGGCTCCGAGATTAACAAGCCATGACTTCATGGTGAGCTGATTATATGATCCAAGATCGGGCGATACTATAAGGTATCCCATGTAGTACTGCAGATGATGAAGCGAAAAAATGTAATACGGATTGGGATCTTCCAACATGTCAATCGGTAAAAGCGCACTCTTTTTGAATGTCATGCGTTCCACGCTCTTATCCCCACGGAAGCCTGCCACGACCGTCATCTCACGTTCTTCCATATTGGCATTCTCATCTATTACGGCCTGTCTGTCCCAGTCCTGATCCAGACACAGCAGAAAGTCCTTAAAGCCGGTATCCACCATGGCATTTTTCTCTACAGCTCTGAAGCACTCCTCATCTGACAAAGAAGCCGAAATGCCGAGTATCATATTCGTAGTTGACTGCGCCTGATATTCCATCTTGGCTATTCTGTCACTGTATACCTGTCTTATCTCTTCACCGCGGTTTACATCAAGCGGTTTACATCCGCAGGACTGATTGCACTGCATAACACCCTTGGCCGTGATCACAAGGTCGGGATGCTCACCGTTCCATATCATCTTAAGTACTTCTATGCTCTTCTGTCCGAAATCATAAAACGGCTGTACCGAAGTCGTGATGGAGGGATATCCAAGCGTCGCAGTCTCCACTCCGTCATATCCCGTAACGATAATATCTTTCGGGACATCTATACCTCTGTCTCTGCACGCCTCCACGATACCTATCGCCATATAATCATTGGCGCATACAATGGCATCCGGATATGGTCCCTGGCCGTTTTCTTCACACTTTTTAATGAAATAATCAAGCGCATCCGACGCACAGTTAAGCCACAGATTTCCATAATAGAATCTGTCTTCCTCGTGAGGCAGTCCGTGCCTGTCAAGCACTTCATTGAAGGCATCTATTCTCTCTTTGGTAAAAAACCTGTCAGTGGGTCCCGCCAGATGATAAATATTCTTACAGCCATGTACGGTAACAATGTGTTCCACCACATCACCGAATGACTTGCAATCATCATTAATAAGACTGAAATAGTTGGGATTCTTCCCTCCGAGATTGATCACCGGAAGGCCTGTCTTTGACAGGATTCTGTCAAGGCGTTGCGCATGCATCTTGGGAAAAGATTGTGATATCAGAACAACCGCATCGAAATCATTAAGATCGGGCAATTCGAATGATACGATATCGCCCTCATCGTATTTGGCATACTGATCATATGCCATTCTGCTGAAATCATCGCTGAAACTCGCAAAATATATAAGCTTTACACCGGCTTCAAGTGCAGCATCGTTCAATCCATTCTGTGTCTCCCGGATCATTGCGCCATACATATCCGCAACAAATACTGCAACCTTTTTTCGAGTTCTCAAAACCTTTCCTCCCGATACCCGGATATTAGAGTTAAATCGCCTCACATAATCCAATATATTTTACTATTTTTTTTGCTTTTATACAATAGAAATAATAAGCCCGTGAAGCTTTTCATGCTCCACGGGCTTATTAATATCTGCACTCTTCTATATCCCAAAATATCTCTTGGCATTGTAATACGATATTCCTGTAACTATCCTTTTTAAAGCAGCTTCATCATTCGGGTATTCACCGTTTTCAACAAAACCGCCTATCAGATTACACATTATCCTTCTGAAATACTCATGCCTCGTATAAGAGAGAAAAGATCGTGAATCCGTAAGCATACCGATAAAATTGCCCAGTATACCAAGACTCGCAAGTGATCTCATCTGCTCTTCCATCCCCGCCTTGCTGTCATTAAACCACCATGCCGCACCATGCTGTATCTTGCCCGGCATCTCAGGCGACTGAAATCCCCCTATTATGGTACCGATTAAAGCATTATCCGCCGGATTAAGTGAAAAGATTATGGTCCTTGGCAGTTCATCCGTACTGTCAAGCTCGGATAAAAAGTCAGCAATATTCTCACCGCATATATTCTGTGCCATCATATCATATCCAGTATCCGGTCCGATTGAATCGAGCATTTTTTTGTTCTTATTACGCATGCAGGAATAATGTATCTCCATTGCTATTCCCAGTCTGTGATACGTCTTTCCCAGTGTCGTAAGTACTGCAGTCTGATAACCCTCAGCCTCGTCGGCCGTTACCGGCTCCCCATTCATGGCCTTCCTAAATACTTCATCACATTCTTCCATGGATATCTTTTTGAATGGCACATGATCAAGGCCATGATCAGAAGCCACACAGCCACATGCCGCAAAATATTCGGCCCTCTTAATAAGTGCATCTATCACTTCAGAAGTATCTTTCAGATCATCCTTACCGACCGATCGTGCCAGATCTCGGATATAGTCCGCAAATCCTGTTTTTTGGATATTGACTGCCTTGTCCGGTCTAAATGAAGGCCTCACCATAAAGTCAACGCTGTCATCCTCTGCGATCCGTTTATGCCATATAAGATCATCCGTCGGATCATCCGTTGTGCCGACATAAGCTACGTTACTCTGTCTTATAAGGCCTCTCACGCTCATCTTGGGATCATTATGAAGCTTATCATTGCATATATCCCATATTTCTTTTGCGCTGTCGCCGTTAAGCGGTTTGTCTATCCCAAAATACTTCTTAAGTTCCAGCGCACACCAGTGATACATGGGATTGCCGACAGATAATGTGAGGGCATCAGTAAAGCCCAAAAATCTGCCATATTCATCTCCTCTGCCGGTCACCATATCCTCAGGCATACCGTTAGAGCGCATTAATCTCCACTTATAGTGATCGCCCGCTATACTTCCGTCGCTTTGTCTGCCTCCGAACCATACGTCCCCAAGATTATCAAATCTTTTATCCTCATATATCTCTTTAGGAGATATGTGACAGTGATAATCGATTATCGGCAGATCTTTGGCATAATCGAAAAACAGATGCTTAGCCGTATCATTATCAAGAATAAAATCGTCGTCCATGAATCGCTTCATCAGTCATACCTCATATCATAAACAGCCGCCGGAATCACGGCGGCTGATATATACCTATCGCTGTACCCTGCCCGATGCGTCTCCGCCTGCAAGCTTCTTCACTTCACTCACGGTCACTCTGTTAAAATCTCCTTCGATCGAGTGCTTGAGAGCTGACGCTGCCACAGCAAATTCTATCGCATCCTGAGTGGAATATCCGTTTAGCAGAGAATAGATAAGGCCTCCTCCGAAGCTGTCTCCTCCGCCCACTCTGTCAACAATATGCAGATGATACTGTTTGGAGAAGCAACATTCGTTGCCATCATAGAGCATTCCCTGCCAGTCATTGTCATTGGCCGATATTGAAGTGCGAAGAGTAATGGCCACCTTCTCAAACCCAAATCTGTCCATGAGCTGTCTTGCTACAGACTTATATCCTTCTGTATTGAGCTTACCGCCGGTAATGTCACTGCCCGCAGCCTCTATACCGAACACATCCTTGGCATCCTCTTCATTGGATATACATACATCCACATATTCACAGAGTTTCGTCATGGCTTCCCTTGCCTGTTCTCTGGTCCAGAGTTTGCCTCTGTAATTAAGATCACAGCTTATCTTTACGCCATGTTTTTTAGCTGCCTTACATGCATCAAGGCATATGTTTACAAGATTGGGGCCAAGCGCCGGGGTGATACCGGTAAAGTGGAACCAATCTGCTCCGTCAAATATCTCGTCCCAGTCAAAATCGTCAGCACTCGCTTCCTGAATGGACGAATGTGCTCTGTCGTATATGCAGACACTTCCTCTCTGGGATGCGCCCTTCTCAAGATAATATATTCCTATCCTGTCGCCGCCTCTTTTTATGAACCTGGTATCTACTCCAAAAAACCTCAGCTGATCGACAGCCCCCTGTCCTATCGCATGCTCCGGAAGTTTGGTAACAAATGCCGAATCAACACCGTAATTGGCCAATGACACCGATACATTGGCTTCTCCTCCGCCGAATGTTGCCTGCAGCTGATCATTCTGAAAAAACCTGTAATAGCCGTTAGGCGCAAGCCTAAGCATTATCTCTCCAAATGTAACTACTCTGCCCATGTTGTTCCTCTCCTATATGACATCTGTGTCATATATATTATCCTTGTCATCTATTTACGTGTCAGATGAATGGCAAATCCACCGAACTCGCCGTTGATATATATAAATTTGGTGCCTTTATCATCGCTTTTCCTCGTACTTTCATCAAATGTAGCACCATTAAGTCCAAGATGATATATGGCTCTGTCCACATCATTGGCAGCTATCGCTATATGTCCGTGCGTACCCTTGCCCATAAAATTCATGACTTCAAAGCCCTTACCAACGAAAAACGAGCTTTCAGCCGCATTATTATCCATGCCGAAGATTGACGAAAGCAATCCTGCCAAGGCTCCTGCCTCTTCCTTATTCTCGCTGTTTATACCGATATGACGAAGTTCCAGACCCAGCATATTCTTCACTGCCGCCCTGCATATGGATGTGATCTCATCCCATCTCTCGCCTGCGATAAGTTCCATTTTTACCATCCAGGTACCGCCGCATGCAAGTATCTGGTGAAAGCTCATATAATCTGCAAGGTTCGCCGTATTGATACCGCCTGTGGGCATCCACTTAAGATTCTTATACGGTCCGGCCAATGCCTTTAGTTTCTCTATTCCTCCATTCTGTTCCGCCGGGAAGAATTTGACCGCCTTAAGTCCGAGCGCCATGGCCTGTTCCATCTCTCCGGCAGTAGCAGTACCCGGGAGCATACAAACGCCTTTGTCGATCACATATTTGGTGATCTCAGGATTAAATCCGGGACTCACGATAAAACTCACACCTGCCGCAATGGCCCTGTCAGCCTGTTCTTTTGTAAGCACAGTACCGGCACCGACTATCATCTGCGGTACCTCTTTTACTATAGCCTTTATCGCGTCCTCTGCCGCTTCGGTTCTGAACGTCACTTCTGCAGCATTTAGTCCTCCGGCCACAAGTGCTTTGGCAAGAGGAACTGCCTTATCGGCATCATCTATCGCTATCACCGGCACTATTCCGATATCATGTATTCTTTTTAGCAATTCATCCATCACATAATCCTCCATTCAGACTGCTGGTTTTGACTATACCCCTTTTGGCGTCAATTGACCATAGCACTGCCGTTCAAAACGCAACACACACAACACGCACAACAGTTTTTGCAATATCTTTTAAAAAGAGCAACCTTTCGCCCATGGGCTGCCGACATCACATCTGCCGTGATGGTATTCCTTTTTGGTCTCACCCGGATCGAGTTCATCGGACACTGATATTTTTATCCTGGAAACTTCATTATCCGTAAGCGTATCCAACATATTTATGATATCATCTATCTCATTTTGATTATCCATAAGCACTCCTTCTACCCAAATATCATTATATTCCTATCATATACCGGTAAAGATACTTAAAGTATGCCAAACGCCATGTCGTACATTTGCCTCGCATCATTGGTGTTCCTTAAGAAGTTGGGTTCATCAGGTTCATATCTGACATATTTTTCCACTTCCTCGATAAGAGCCAGGTAACAGACAGCAAGTTCATATCTGATCTCTGTCTCCTCGGACAGAACTATCTTCTCCCCGGCAGTTTCATTATAGATATCTATCTCTTTCTGTTTTGACGAAAGCGGAGTTTTCTGTCCGGCGCCAAGAGTGATAAAATCGGCCACCGGGTCTCCCCAGAAACCTCGTTCCGGATCGATCAAACAGATCTTGCCATCTTTATAAAGAACATTGCTGTCCCAAAGGTCAAAATTCACCATACGGCATGGTACGGTCTTAAGCAAATCACTATGTTTATCAATGTATCCAAGAAACCTCTCACCATCCGGCGTCTCATATCCAAGAGTTTTGCAGTCCGTGACCAGATTGTCTGCCATGGATCTAAGTGCTTCATACCATGTATCATAAAGTCCGGCTTGTATGTATCCGAACTTATCATTCTTTATTCTGTGTATCTTGGTAAGCATTTCTATCTTCTGTTTCTGAACTTCTTCATATTCACGATCCGAGAAGCTTACAGCATACAGCGGCTCTCCCTCCATCATCTGCATGATAAAGCAGCTGCTTTTTATGATACTTTCGGAATAATCCGCTACATATACTTCCGGGCAGACAATATCGGTATTCTCATGCATCTTCTTATACCAGAACACTTCTGATTCCATCATATTCTTCTCATAAGAGAGTACCGTTGCATCTTTGGGAGGCGCTATCTTAAGTACAAGGCTTTTTCCATCATCCATAAAAACCCTGTATGCCGCATTGAATTCCCCATTACCAAGCGGTGCAATGTCTGTCACATTTCCAACCTTATGATATGAGAAAAAATCCCTGATCTGCACAAGTGAAGCTTCGTATTTTGTCTTACTCTTTATCATCCTCTCTTCCCCTTCCGTGTTCCCTCTGCGACTATTGAATTCCAAAACTCATCCGCAACAAGTGACAGTTCTCGTTCTGCGCTCTTAACAAGGATATATCTGGCTGTCACACTTGGAGCGGTTATCTTTTTTATCACCACGTCATCACTGACATAATTGCACACTGATGCGGGATATATTGCTATACCGACTCCCTTGGCCGTGAGTTCGTAAGCATTTAACATATGTGCGATCTTGCAGAAAATCTTCGGTTCAAGGCCAAGCGGTGCGAACCAGTTCTCTATCTCCGCCCTGCGGGACTGTCTTGACGGGATGATCAGTTCAAAAGGAGCCAGTTCCTTAAGTTCGATACTGTCATCCATATCCTTCTTTTGGGCAAGCGGATGATCGGACGGTATCATGGCTACCCACGGTTCCTCATACACTTCATAACCGTCAAGTCCCTCCTCATCATAAGGCGCGGTGATCACTGCAACATCACTCAGTCCTGATTGCACACGCTTGACCACATCATCCGTATTACCGTTCCACAGTTCATATTCCACATTGGGATATAACTTCTTGAACTTCGATATCCAGCCTGCAAAAAGTGCCGGTGCAATACCTTCAATGGTAGCAAGGTACAGAGTGCCGGTCAACCCCTCGTTCATGTCCTTTATCTCTTCAACGGATTTGTCCGCAAGCTGCCTGATCCTTTGGGCATACTGTAAAAAACGCTCTCCGGATTCTGTAAGCGCAAGTCCTCTCGATCGCCTTATGAAAAGCGGACTCCCAAGTTCTTCCTCAAGATCCTTTATCTGTCGGCTGAGCGGTGGCTGCGCTATACACAGTTTCTCAGCTGCCTTTGTAAAGCTTCCCTCTTCCACTACTGTCAGAAAATATCTTATATGTCTAAGTTCCATAACTGTTCTCCGTAAGGCGTCCATTTGGACCATTAAGGACAGCATAAGACCATTCGGTCTTTCCATACCTTTTGGGTATATCACGACTACTATTATATGTATTTCACAAGTTTAATGCAAGGTGGTATTCTTAAATCAGAAAAAGAAAAGCGAACGTAAATGCCACAGAAAAGGCATATTGATAACAATAACATCACTACATATGCAAAGGAGGCGACGATTATGAAGAAACTATTCGAACATCTTGAGGAGATACTTGAGGCTTATTACAAAACATTCGCATAAATGACATTTTCTCTCTCAATCATACCAAGTACTACAAGTACTACACACCAAAAAGGAGCTTGCGGATCATTCCGCAGGCTCCTTGACTTTATTATGATATCCAGTCGTTTTATCATATCTGATGTCTGACTACCGCATATTCATCTCCGTTTTTATAATACGGACACTCCTTATAAGAGCCCGAAATAAAACGGTAGTAGTCATCCTCATCCATATCTACGGAACAATACCACTCCTCATCTTCTTCATCATATTCAAAATATGCACATTCATCACATGCTGCCATATGTCACCTTCCACATGAACCATGCCTGATACTCTCAGACTTATACCTCTCCAAACAACCTTCTCTTTCTGGCTATCATCTCATCGATATTCTCCAGATACAATTTAAGATCCTTATGTGTATCACAGCGTTCTATCCTTCCGGCCTGACTGCCCGTATACACATGCTTGGATACGGTGCCCGCCCCAAGCGCCACAATATCCTGGACCTCTTCCATCATAAGTATGTTATATATGCCCGCACGTCCATCTCTGGCATATCCGGTGTTCTCCAAATTGCCGCTTATGTTCTTCTGCCTGTAGAGATAATACGGTTTAAGTCCCATGTCATTTGCCGCTTCCTCCGTAAGACTCATCGCCTCTTCATAATCGATATCCGTGTTGCGCAGACAGACATCAGTGTCATGTATGTCTTTTCTTCCTTCAACCAAAAGTTCAGCCAGCTTACTGCCCCTCTTGACCGCAAGTGCATGCACCGTAAGATCATCGGGTCTTAAGCCTGATATGATATCAAGCGTATGTCGGACATCATCCGTATTCTCCCCCGGAAGTCCGAGTATTATATCCATATTGATATTGTCAAATCCAACTTTTCTGGCAAGCTCATACGCTTCTATGGTCTGGGCCGCAGTCGCTCTTCTGCCGATCAGCCTAAGCGTATCCTCATTCATTGTCTGTGGATTAACGCTTATCCTGTCAACACCGAGCGCAAGCAAAGTCTTAAGCTTTTCTTCGTCGATGGAATCCGCTCTGCCGGCCTCGACAGTAAACTCCCTTATGGCGGACAGATCGATACGCTTACTTACATAGCTGATCAGCTCTTTAAGCTGTGATGCACTTAAAGTAGTCGGAGTCCCACCGCCTATATATATACTGTCAAGACGTCTTCCCGCAAAATCGGCAGCAACATAGTCTATCTCTTTTTTCACCGCATCTATATATCCGTCGATCGCATCCCTGTATGCCGCTATCGGATATGACATAAAGGAACAGTACAGGCAGGTCGTTGGACAGAAAGGTATGCCAATATACAAGCTGTAGCCCAAGGCAAGGGTCTCCCTGTCTCCTATGTCAGCCATGATCTTCTGTTCTCTTACGGCTATATCTGCAGCCAGGACTGCTTTTTTCTCAGAACAAAGATAGAAATCCCGCATATAGCTGACTGTATCAGCCACACTCCTGCCATCCTCCATGCATCCCATGGCCAGCTTGGTCGGACGGATCCCCGTAAGTGTGCCCCACGGAAGTTCCCTGCCTGTATGATCAGCCAAAGCGCGGTACAAGCGCCGCTTAAGTTCACTCTTGTATGCCGAACGCTCTGAATTTACAGACATCCCTATCTCATACTTTTTTCCACGGATAGAAATATATGAGTCCGAAGTAACGATGTCTATGCAAACTCCCTCCTCCTCAAGCAAATCACCTGTCTTATGAGCAGATACCCGCACATCATCCGCCGGATAAAAAGCCTTGATAAGAGAATGCACATCATACGAAAAGCTCTCATCATCAATGTATACATATATGCAGTTATCCGTAGTCCTATCCGTCTTTTTCATCGTCTTTTGATACTCACGTCAAATTGCCTGCCTACTATAATACACCCACATTTAAAGCCAATCAATTATTTTGTGCCATGCGTGCATCCAAAAAAGCGTATGCATACAGCTTATTTTTTCCACATCTTCGGACAAATGTTGTATACTTTAGTATAAGTGTCCATCGAGAGACTGAATTTATGAAAGATACATTGCACGTAAGCTTTCGTGCAACTGTCAAAAGGATCAATGAACAAGAAGATTAACGACAGTTATATAAGAGAGTTCTTCTGTATTCCCGATACAGAAGAAGGCCAAAGTGAAGTCCGTGAGATAAAAAGCAAACTCACGGAAAAAAAATATGAAAACGGACATGACATATGTGTCATTGACGAAGAACCCGATGGTATGTACTTCCTTGAATCGGGCACGGCAGTCGTACTTGGCCGCGAAGGAGAACAGATCAATATCATGCACAGAGGTCAGTACTTTGGCGAATATGCCGTCCTCTCCGGTCGCAAACGCCTGTCCACTGTCCGCGCTCTTGGCAAGTGCATCGTATATAAGCTGAGCTCGGAAGACCTCAAATTCTTCTTAAAAGCTCATCCGCATATATACGGAGAGCTTATGAAACGTGTCTATGGGCAGGTATCACGCAAGCATGCTCAGATCCTTGCGCTCTCTTCCATGAACAAAGGCATAATGCAGCATCCGTCAAATCTCACTCCTACACCGAGAAACAGACTGATCCTTCATTACAGCATATTGGCGGTGATATATGCTCTGGCTGCATATCTGGTTCCGGGTCGGACAAATGCTCCGCTTTTTATATTGCCGCTTATCTTCATGCCCTTATACATGATCTTTTCCAAGCGTACGCTTGAATCACTTATTGCCTCGATCATATTTGCGAGCATCCTGGTGTCCAGAAACGGTATGACTGCCGGCCTGGCAGACTCGATCATGGATACGATGGGCGACTCCGGCAATGTATTTACAGTACTTGTCATGGCTCTTATCGGTGCAGTCGTTACTCTGATCGAAGCTTCAGGCGGTATCACAGCATTCAGAAAATTCCTTGAAAAGCATGCTACTACAACAAGGCGGGTATTTCTGCTGTCATACTTTATCATGCTCATAACTGCGATAGACGATTCACTTAATATGCAAACATCCTCTTTCGCATCCTATAACAGCGCAAGGGAAAAAGGTATAGTGCGCGAGAAAATGGCTCTCATCCACAGTATGCTGCCCACGGTGTTCAGTTCATTCATCCCCATCTCACTGTGGGGAATATATGTCCTAGGTACACTTAAGATGACCTACGGTAGCGCGGCTACGCTGCTGTTATGCAGATCCATTCCGTACAATCTCTTTTCCGTGATCACGGTTCCGGTCATGCTTCTTTTTGCATTTGACAAACTGTATAAGAGCAGACCGATAAAAGAAGCCGAGGAGCGATTTAAAACCTCTCACGTTTTATGGCCTAACGGAAGCGAGCGATATCTTAACACGGATGAATCCGAAGTATGGGGTGAGATCTCCAACGTTATGCTTCCTTTGGCTGTATATGTGGTCAGTTCTTTGGTGACCAGATCGATATTCAACAAAGGGTTCATCTTGGACAGCGCAGTTGGACTGGTAACAGCGATCATCTTTATGTTCCTCTTCTATTGCGCCAAGGGCATGATGTCTCCGGAAGAGTTTACTGAAAACCTTGCCGGGGGAATATCGGCAACAGGACTTCCCATCATCATGTATCTGCTTACCATGTGTTTTTCTTCTCTGCTCATCAGATGCAATCTTGAAGAGTACTTTGAAGACATAATAGACAGCACCATACAGTTAAGATCTCTTTTGCCGGTTGTGGTATTCATAGTCTGTACTCTGCTCACCATGTTACTCGGCTCATCCTGGGCCATGTATGCCATAGCGATCCCCACCGTATTACACCTGGTAAGACCGCTTGGACTCGATCCGGCGATATTCGTGGGCGCGATCACTGCTGCCGGGATAGCCGGCGAGAAGAACTGCATGTATACATCCGATGCCCAGAATGTCGGAGGTGCAATAGGCTGCAACCCGACAGTTGTCTTTAAAGTAAGAATAACCTACAGCGTAGCCATATCCATACTGGCTGCCATAGGTTATACCATCATCGGCTTTGTAATGTAAGTGCCTTTCTCTTATTCAAATGACTCCGCTATCATCCTGTTAATGATATCGATATTGTCATATTCATGCGGAAAGCGACATCCGATACAGCTTTTTATCATCCTGCCGTTCTTTTCCTTATAAGCAGGATTGCCGGGGCAGTCTGTTTTTGCATAGAACGGACAGTAACAGAACATACAGTTGATATGTTCCGTCCCCTTATGACATGGATAATACTTACAGTCTCTGTTTTCAAAATATCCGGATCCGTTAACATACTTTTCATCTGCCATCTGACATCACCTCAACAAAATGTTGCAAGAACCTCGGAGCCGATCTGTAATACATATGCATAAACCCCCATACATGATCTCTGCCCGCATACATGGATCTGTAGCTTATATCAGTCCCTGCCTTCCTTACCGTCACGGCGTCACCATCAGCCGTACTGACATATCTGTGAAACTCATGTCCTTTCATGCCGTCAAGTTCATCTTCCGATTCGATCTCAACGTATCCAAATCGCTTGAGTTCCTCAGACCATACACAACGTCCGGGGATCACTCCGGTCATCTTATACGGATTACCTTTCTTATCTTCTATCTCCTCATGCAGATACATAAATCCACCACACTCAGCCAATGACGGAAGACCGTTTTCTATGGCTTTTCTTACACAATCAAGCATAGATTTATTATCCGAAAGTTCCTTAAGATGCAGTTCGGGGTATCCGCCGCCAAAATAGATCCCGTGGATATCTTTTGGAAGTTCCTTATCATGTAATGGCGAGAAATACACTATCTCCGTTCCAAGTTCCTCAAAAAGTTTTAGATTCTCCTTATAATAAAAGCAGAAGGCCTCATCCTTCGCCACCGCAATCCTAATATTTACATCCTCGCATACGACTCTTTTATCCGCATCATCCCGGAATTCAATATCTTTGGCTTTATCCATGATATCAACTATGGCTGCCGTATCAAATGTCGTCTTCATGACATCGGATATCTTATCTATCTTTTCTTTGATATCACTTATCTCAGAAGGCATCATAAGTCCCAAATGCCTGCTGCCGATCTCTGCATCCTTGATATGAGGAAGATATCCGACTGTCCTCACATCATATCCGTCTCTTTTAAGCTCTTCATCAAGAAATGCCGATATCTTTTCATAGAATCTTTTGCTTACGCGGTTAAGTATTATCCCGCGTATCAGCCTTAAAGAGTCATCTGCAAGAATACCTTTGATCACTGACAGCAGAGTCCTTGCACTTCCTCCGGCATCGACCACAAGTATGACGGGCGTAGAAGTCCTGCAGGCCACATCATATGACGAGGCCTTGATATCAAGTCCCCCAAGACCGTCATATATGCCCATCACGCCCTCCATAAGGGCATATTCATTATCACAGCCGGCCAATATCTCACATATTGCCTGATCGTCGCAGAAATATGTGTCCAGATTGCCTCCGTATATTCCGAGCACCGTCTTATGAAACATCGGGTCTATGTAATCCGGACCGCACTTATATGATGTGACATCCATATTCATTTTTTTCAGCAGATTCAGTAATCCGCATGTGATCATTGTCTTGCCGCTTCCGCTTCCCGCAGCTGCGATCATGACGCGATTAAGTCTCTTTTTCATGATCCTCCAAGATAAAAAGATGCAATCATCACAGGATTGTTGCTCATCATCAGATGATAGTCCCCGAGTTCTTTTGCCACGCTTCCTGATATCTGCTCTATTTTTAGTTCACTTACAGCCGGATCCGCAGCAAGTCCACTCACTTCACTCATGGTCTCTATGCTCACCGCAGTTATGACGACTCTTATCCTCTTCTTCGCTTTCTTAAGATGCTCGAGGACATCCTGCAGCCTTCCGGATGAGCCCCCGATAAAAACGCTGTCCGGCGTATCGCAACGTGCAAAGGTACCCGGAGCTTCACCTTCCTTTACCATGATATTTCGGATACCGAATTTTACGATATTCTTATTCTGTATATCCAAGGCATCTGTATCCTTTTCGAACGAATAAACCTTTAATGTATCCGAAAGAGCCGCCGCCTCTATGCATATCGAACCTGTTCCGCTGCCTACGTCATAGAGTACATCACCCTCCTTTAAGTTAAGCAGACGCACGATCTCATGCCTTATCATGCCCTTTGTCATCGGCGTCTTATTGCGTGCAAATTCTTCATCTTCCATATATGGGATCAACGGCCTGCGATGTATGGCATTATTCTTTATATATGCGATATACAGTCCCTTTCCCTGCACTTTTGTCGCTTCTTTAAGTGTCAGTTCAATGATCTTTTCATCATCATATGAAAGCCTCATTGCAAGCGTAATGGTCACATCCGCATGCACGTCTGTAAGCGCCCTTGCAAGCGCACCCACATCATCTCCCGATGAAAGCAGTAAGACAGACTTTTCTCTTGTCAGTACCTTTAGCGCGGCATCAGCATAATCCTTATCCTCATTCTTTTTATGAAGGCTGTAAATATATGCATCGCTGTAGTCGATACCAAGCCTTGCAGCCAGTGCACTGACCGAAGATATACCGGGATATCGCGAAAAAGACAGACTGTATTCTCCCATGCTGTCTGCCAGTTCTCTTATCTTACCTTCAAATCCCGTTGCTCCGCTGTAAAGGCCGATATCTCCCGAATATATCACGGCTGCCCGAACCGAATCGACATCTGCCTTTGCCAGTACTTTCGCTATATCTTCAGCCGTATAGCAATCATGCTTTTTTACGCCCCCAAAAGGCTCTATAAGTCTCGACGCCCCGAATATCACATCCGCACTCTCAACCGCCTTTTTTGCCTCACAGGTCATACCGTCAAGCGATCCCATACCTATACCTATCAGATCAAAATGTATATGTCTCTTAACCGTACGTTCAGTTCTAAATTTATCCTCAGTAATTGCCTTATATGCTTCATCCGCACTTACCCCACATTTCTCATCCGGATGACGGATAAGCAGGCACGGAATGCCGGCCAAAACAGATGCTTTTATCTTTTCATCAAGTCCTCCCGTCCTGCCGCTTTCCTTACTGACCATACAGGCAATATCATACTGCTTGATAAGTGCAAGATTGGTGTCCGCATTAAATGGCCCATGCAATGCGATTATATGATCATTCCTGATCCCGGCTTTCTCACATGCCTCTATTGCCGCCACGGAAGGCAATACCCTCACATATACACGACTTATGTCTGTAAACGCTTCCCTTATAAGGCCTATATCCTTACTGCCCGTAGTAAACAGTACGTTACCCTCATACCCGGCTGCGCTCTCAAAACATCCTCTTATATCATCATACAGCGTCACATTATCCGGATAATCCTTATCTTCCATACACTCTCTTAAAACTCTGATATATCTTATGTCTCTGTCCCCTATAGCCTTCCTAATATTCTCGCTTACCTGTGTAGCAAAAGGATGTGTTGCATCTGCCACGATCTTAACACCATCGTCAAAGAGCGCTTCCATATCGGTCACATCTTTACGCCCCTCCAATATCAGAACGTGATCTCCCTTATGCTGCATCATTTCACCGTATTCGGTTGCAACACATACGGTATGAGGCACACCGGCATCACTCAGTCTGTCTGACAGTTCTCTTCCTTCAGTTGTCCCGGAAAAAATGACCGTTTTTAATCTGTCATCGTTCTTCACTCTTATACCCTCTCGGCGTAACAAATCTTCCACCTATCACTTTACTCTGCATATTTCCTATGAACACTGTTGTGAACATATCTGTATCTTTATTCTTAAGCTCTGCAAAACTGCATATCTCATGACTCTCTCCATCCCTGCCTATATTGTGCACCAAACCGCATACCCGCGATGGTTCGATGTATTCTGCCAGAATGTCGCACGCATTCTTAAAATGTGCAGGTCTTCCCTTGCTCGAAGGGTTATATATGACCGTTACGAAATCTCCCTTAGCCGCATATATCAATCTCGTCTTGATAAGCTCCCACGGTGTCATAAGATCACTCAAACTTATCACGCAAAAATCATGTCCTATGGGCGCGCCCAGAACCGCACTTCCCGAAAGTGCGGCAGTAACTCCGGCCACCACTTCTATATCCACCTCAGGATGCTCCTTCGCTATCGCTATCATAAGAGAAGCCATTCCATATACTCCGGCATCTCCGCTGCATATAAGGCTCACAGTCTTACCCGACAACGCCCTTTCAAGACAAAGTTCACATCTCTTTTCTTCCTCTTTCATTCCGGTGAAAAGCAGTTCCTTACCCAAAGGGGCATACCTGCCCTTTATCAGATCTATATATACCTTATATCCTGCTATCACATCAGAGGCTTCAAGCGCCGCAGCCGCCTCCTGTGTCATGTATTCTTCCCCGCCCGGGCCCATGCCCACCACATATATCTTTGCCATCTATAATGCGCTCCTTAATGCCAGCGCCATGGTAACACCGGCTCCTTTTCTTTTTCCGATCACAAGTTTTCCGTTATTTTTTGTTAAAAGCATGGCTGCCCGCTCACACACATTGTCACAACCCGTAACTTCTTTAACAAATTCGGATGAAGAAAAATCTCCTTTTGCCTGCATGAGCATCTCGGATGTAAATGTCACAAATGGTATCCTGTGTCTTGCAGAAAAGGCAAGCAGTCCTTCTTCCCCCGCCTTAAGGTCTATGGAAGCAAAGGCATATATATCTTCATATCCTATACCGGCCTCTGAAAATATCTCTTCTGCCACGGCCTCTATGTCATCTGCGCTTTTCCCCTTCTTACAGCCTATTCCAAGCACATAGCGCTTGGGCGAAAGCCACAGGGCATCTCCATGTATCTGCTCGCCGGATATGAAAATATCGCATTCTTCTTTTGGCGGATAATCCCTCACACATATGGTTATGGGCTTTTCCCTAAGTGCCTTCGCAGAAACTTTCTTGACAGCGTCTTTGTTACGTATGGTCAGTCTGTTATTAAGTGCATACATATCGCATGAAAAAACTTCATTAATGTCAGTTGCCGTGGTAGTGACACACTCTGCCGAAAGCACTTCTGCGATCTTAGAAGCAAGCGCATTGCCTCCGCCCACATGCCCCGACAGGATCGGTATCACATACCTACCCATTTCATCCGTTACAATAACCGGAATATCGGTAAGCTTATCCTTAACAAACGGAGCAATAAAACGTACAGCTATTCCGCAGGCCGACACAAACAGCAAGGGGATCCCTTCTTCAAAGCAACCTCTCACATAATCTGCAGTATCATCTTTACCACCACGCAGATAATCATCGATCACGATCTCAGATCCTTTTATAGCCGCACTAAGCGATTCTATAAGTTTTTCTCCGTTTTCAGTAAAACATATACACCTTATATTCATTCCTTCGCCCTTCGATACTCAGTAGAAAAATCAGGCGCATAAAGTCTTGATCTTTCAAAGCCGGAATCATTAAGTGCGTCTCCCACAAGGATGATCGCCGTCTTTTTTATCCCGTTCTTAACAGCAGTCTCATGAAGAGTGCCGACGCTGCACTTCATTATCTTTTCATCAGGCCATGTAGCCTTATATACTATCGCCGCAGGGGTATCCGCTTCATATCCGCCCGCAATGAGACTGTCAGAAAGCTCCTTTGTAAGTGAGGAACTTAAGTATACAGCCATTGAAGCATGATGCGAAGCAAGCTTTTCAATGCTCTCCTTAGGGGGCACCTTAGTCCTGCCTTCCATCCTGGTGATTATAAGTGATTGCGATATCCCCGGCAGAGTATATTCCAAGTCAAGGGAAGCCGCCGCTCCAAACGCAGCACTGACTCCCGGGACCGAACTGTATTCTATACCCAGTTTGTCAAGTTCATCCATCTGTTCTCTGACTGCCCCATATATACTCTGGTCGCCGGTGTGTAGCCTTACAACTGACTGTCCCGCTCCCACGGCTTTTTTCATCACTTCAAGTACTTCTTCAAGAGTCATGAAAGCACTGTCATATACAGTGGAACCCGCAGCATATTGTAAGAGTTCCTTATTGACAAGCGACCCCGCATATATCACAACATCCGCTTCATTTAATGCTTTCATACCCCGCAGTGTGATAAGATCCGCAGCACCCGGGCCCGCTCCCACAAATGTAACTTTACCTCTGGTATTCATTCTTAATCTCCGCAAGAAGCTCATCCGCTTCTTCACTCTTACCTATTATTCCATCTTCATTGGAAAAAATGATGCATTCCGTCTTAAGCTTTCCACAGGTCTTGGCATCCAGATACTTCCTGCATCTGCCCATAAGAACACGCGCAAATTCTTTTTCCTTTTTCTCTGCCTTAACATATTCATAAGCCTGGGTCGTATTAAGACACTCAAGTATCTTTAAAGCCCCTTCTTTGCTCCCACCCGCTTTAAGAAAGATCGCAGTCATCAATTCCATTCTGCAATCGGCTTCTTTGGAATGAGTGTTCATGATGCCGCCGGCCAATTTGACAAGTTTACCCATGTGACCTACAAGCAGCAGTTTTTCTGCTCCTTCCGTCATAGCCATCTCCAATGTGTCTCCGATGAAATTTGAACACTTAACGGCATTGTCAAGATCATATCCAAGCCTGTTTTTTATAAAATCAAGTCCGTAATTACCCGGTGATACGATAATGTTCTTATGCCCCATGGCAACCTGCTGTCTTATCTCAAGTCTGATAGTATCTTTTATCGCCTTGGTACTCATAGGCTCCACTATACCGCTTGTTCCTATGATGGATATTCCACCCACTATACCAAGTCTCTCATTATATGTCTTTTTGGCAATCTCCTCTCCTTCAGGGACAAATATAGTAACTTCAAGACTTCCTTCATGATCAAAAAGATCCATGACCTGACTGACTTCATTCTCGATCATCATCCGCGGCACGGAATTGATCGCAGCATCTCCTACCGGTCTGTCAAGTCCCGGTGATGTCACGGTACCTACTCCCTGTCCGCCTTTAATTATGACACTCGTGTCACAATTCTGTGCATATGCGACACGGGCACATATTTTGATCCCATTGGTAATATCCGGATCGTCTCCGCTGTCTTTTATCACACCACAGCTTACTTCAGAATCCGTGATATCAGTATCAACGATCGCTGTCGTATAATCTATGCCTTTGGGAGTACTTATTGTTATATTGTCTTTTCTTTTTCCGCTAAGCAGCATGTAAGCAGCCGCCTTTGCTGCAGCCGCAGCACAGCTTCCGGTCGTATATCCGTGTCTCATCCGTTGTCCCTTAAATGATATAAAAGCGCATTGCATATGGCAGCAGCCACATTACTTCCGCCCTTTCTCCCTCTGCTGATTATACAGGGGATATCCGTATCTATTATCAGTTCTTTGGCCGCTTCAACATTCACAAAGCCCACCGGCACACCTATGATAAATGCCGGCTTATACAATCCTTCGTCATACATCTGTCTGAGTTTTAATAAAGCAGTAGGTGCATTGCCTATTGCAAATATAACAGGTCCTGACAGCCCGGCAGCTTTTTCCATGGCCGCTGACGCTCTGGTAGAATCTTCATTCTTTGCTTTATCCATAATGTCTTTATCTGCCATATAGCAATATACATTACCGCCATACGATGAAAGGACACCCTTATTTATTCCGGACATGGCCATATTGGTATCGGTGACTATTGAAGCCCCGCCTTTAATAAGCCCAAGCGCAGTTTCTACCGCACCGTCAGAAAAGTACAGGGACTGTGCATACTCAAAATCAGCCGTGGTATGGATAGCACGTTTGATGATATAGTCTTTGTCCTTTGACAACACGATACCTTTGCTTATAAGCTCTGCCTCTATTATCTCAAAGCTTCTGTGTTCAATCTGTTCAGGCCTTACATATTCTATGTTCAAGTTCTTCCCTCAATACTTCCGTCATTCTCTTATTTTCTTCATGACTCCTAACCGCTATACGGTAAAAGCCCTCTTTAAGCGAATCAAAATTACTGCAGTCTCTTACACATATTCCCTTTGTTGCAAGGACATCACCAATATTTATATCTGAATACACCAGGATAAAATTTGCTTCACTTTTATACACCTTTATCCCGATTTCCGACAGTTTTTCACTCAGATAATCACGCTCTTTTTTGATAAAAGCGGTGATCCCGTTAATATAATCGCCGTCATGCAGCAGCCTGCAGCCCTCTTTTACCATACTTTCACCGAACACGGACACATTCCATTCAGGGAGCGTATCCTTTAATCCGCGGATCATCTCAGGGTCGGCAAGTGCATATCCGAATCTTACTCCCGGCAGTGCAAATATCTTTGTAAAGGCGTTGATGATCATGAGTCTGTCATTACACTTAACAAGATCCGACAGTGTACACGCCTTGTCTGACATGTGTACAAAACACTCATCCAAAACAAGATATATGTCATTCTCCACGCATCGCTTCGCAATGCTTAAAAGAAGTTTATGATCCACGGCACGGCCCGTCGGATTATTGGGATTGCATAAAAAGAAGATATCAATATCCTTCGTCAATTCATCAAGGATCTTCTCATCCAGGACATAACCGTTTCTTTCATCAAGAGCATATCGGCTTATCAGACAGCCTACACTTTTTAAAGCGTGCTCATACCCGTAAAATGAAGGCGACAGCAAAAGTGCATGTCCGGGATTGATCATATGGCAAACTGCCATTATTAGTTCGGATGCTCCGTTGCCGCATATCACGTTTTCACATGTAAGCCCATAGACAGAAGCGATATGATCTCTTATCTTTAACTGATCGGCATCGGGATAACGGTCTGCTTTATCAACCGCCTCCATAAGCGCATTCTTTATACTCTCCGGCGGTCCGGCCGGATTAAGGCTCACAGAGTGATCACAAGCTAAGCCGTCTCCCCTTCTTCCTCCGTGCTCATATCCCATACATTCTTTCCTCTGTGTATGCATAACAAAACCGTATAATCCTCTTTCATCGCATCATTGAAACCATGAGTGCCATCACGACCTCACATAATAAAAATGCGATTAGAGAAGTGATCATCATCAGTCTGTTAGCCCTCTTAATATCCTCCGGTTCTATATCTCTGTCATCATCACCTATATACGGTTTTTTGACCGGTTTACCAAAATAGAATGCATCTCCCGCAAGTCTTACGCCAAGTGCTCCGGCGCATACACTCTCACACTGGGCCGAATTGGGACTTTTGTGATTATATCTGTCCCTTTTAAATATCTTTGCAGCTTTTTTTGCGTTATATTCTTTTCCTGATACAGACGCCGCTACTATCATGAGCAATGCACTTATCCTTGCAGGAATGAAATTAAGTATATCGTCCAGCTTGGCCGCCGCATATCCAAAATCTTCATATCTTTCATTCCTGTATCCCACCATGGAATCCATGGTATTGACACTTTTATAGATAAGTCCAAATACAGGTCCACCCAGAGTAAGATATATAAGCGGGGCGATCACACCATCAGAGGCATTCTCAGCCACAGTTTCCACTGCAGCCTTTATTATTCCGCTTTTATCAAGAACATCCGTGTCTCTGCCCACGATCATCGATACAGCGTATCTTGCTGCCTCCACGTCGTCCGATTCAAGCGCTTTATACACTTTCATACTCTCATCATGCAAGCTTTTGCATGCCAACATATAACAGCCAAGAACCGCTTCAAACGCAATGCCTGCGATCACATGAAGTCTGTAGGCTGCGATAAGTACTGCCGCACCCACTGAAGCCGGAATGCATATTACGATCGCACACAGCAAAAAACCGCGTGCCTTTTTTTCCTTTTTGCTCTTAGTCTCATCCAAAAGCTTTTTATCCAAACATCCTATCAGATGTCCTATCCATCTGACAGGATGGGGGATATCGTAGGGATCACCGATGATAAGATCAAGAAGCCATCCAAGCGCCAAAGCGATCATATGATATAAGATCATACTTATCTTTGTTATATGCCACATCAAGTATATATCCTTCCATATTGCCTACATTGCAGTCAAAATACTCTGTACCCGTAAGAGAGCTCATAACAGACATTATATTGCCGCCATGACAAACAATCGCAGCGCTTTCACCATCATGAAGTTTCTTTATGATCCGTGTAAAAGCCGACATGCTTCTGTTTACGAAACCCTGCATGTCCTCGCCGTTTGGAAAAGCGATGCGTCCGCCACTGTCTATCCATCTCTGATAATACTCTTCATCTTTCAGATTGCTATAATTCTTACCCTCATACAATCCGAAATCCATCTCCGTCATATCATCTGCCGTCTCGATTGCCCTGCCTGTAAAAAGAAACTCTGCCGTAGTCTTGCATCTTAACATCGGGCTGCAAAACACGCGATCCACATAGGGTATCAACGATAAGTCCACTTTTTTAAGTTCTTCCACGCCCTCATCCGACACCGGTTCATCGCTTCCCCTGCCGATATATCTGTTTTCCTTATTGCCCGGTGTCTTGGCATGTCTTATAAGTATTATCCTGTGTTTTCCCATGGCTACATACTCACTACTATACTGTATACCGCAAGAGCCACAAGCATATACAATTCACTCTCGCACACAAAGTACCCGGCAGTATCACCGGTCACTCCCCCAAATTCTCTGTACATCCTGTATCTGTAATATATATAAAAAACGATAAGTACAGCCGCAAGCAACACAGCCGCATATATATCAGTCATACCGATCATTATCATACACATAATGAATTCTGCGATCATTACGATAAGTTGAAATTTTCCGCTTTGTGCTGTCTCTTCTTTAAGCATCCCCTCATTTTTTGCCTTTTTTAAACTTACTGAAGCCATGGCAGTTCCTATTCTTGAGATCACATAAACATATGGAAGTACAGCACAGACACTTGCAACACTCCTGTCATATACTGCCGCCAGTGCCCCCACCCAGACAGCCATGTATTTGATCACTGCGATCACCGCAAAAGCCCCTATATGCGGATCTTTCAGTATCTTTAGTTTTTCCTCCTTGGGCTTGTACGAACCAAACGCATCATGCACATCCATGTAACCGTCTGCATGAAATCCTCCGGTTATAAGTAACGGCATCGACGATACAACGCATACTTTACAAAGAAGCGGAATGCAAAGCATATCGCCGATCATCTCACCCGCACGTACCAACGCCCCGATAAGCATACCGATAAAAGGCAGGAAGCAGAGATTATACTTCATATCTTCTTCCTTCCACTCAAATCTCGGCATTGGGATTCTTGAATATATGGAAAATGCGATTATCAGTCCTTTTATCAATCTCATTTTTATTCCTTATGTATATCACTCTCTTTGTCAATTTCTTTGCTGCTCTTTTCCGTGACCTTTATTGACCCATCCGTCATATCATATGTTTTGTCGGCCATGCTCTTTAATCTGCGGTTAATGTAACTCAAAGCCTTTATGTAACAGACAGTCTGCGCATCAAAGTTTTCTTCTTCTTCGTATTCGTCGCTTACGACCACAATATCCTTTACTCTGTCCCTAAGGCTTAAGATGTCATTTACCACATCATCCGTCACACACTGAAGATCGATCGGTCTGTCCAGATTGCATTCATCTGCAAACATTACGTTGGCGCAGAGATTGGCAGCGCACTCAAGCAAAACAGTTGCTTCAGCTGCCTTGATCCCGGATATGTATCCATCCGCATCCACTGAGTTTTTTATATCTCTTGCACACTCAACGGTAACAAAGTTCTTACCTTCTCTGAGCGCTCTGTGCCTTTTTACACGCCTGGCCCCATCATCTCCATATGGTACCATTGTGGCAAGATATACTCTCTTATCCTGTTCAGACATCCGAATTATAAGATCCTCTGCCAGAGCTGATTTGCCACAGTTTGACCTTCCGACCACCAATATCATCATATATAACGCTTATACTCCTCTATACCGTTTTTCTCAAATACGGTTCCGTTCTTATACAGATTAAGTGCACTGTCCAAAAGTTTGATGCACATAATCGCTCCCGTACCTTCACCAAGCGCCATGTCTCCGGCGATCAAAGGTCTTAACTCAAGCATATCAAGCACGGCCATAAGCCCTGTCTCCCTGCCGCTGTGTGAAGGTATCATGTATTCTCTGCATCCCGGGCAGATAGCATCCGCATAAAATGCTGCAACCGCTGATATAAAACCGTCAATTATGACAGGCATGTCATATTTCATTCCGCCTATAAAGAGCCCGCACATTCCGGCTATTTCCAATCCGCCTATATCACTTAAATATTCCCACGCCAGTTCCGCCAAACTTATAGAGTCGGTTTTTTTATATCTTTCAACTCCCTGTCTGACAACATTCATCTTCTTAATAAGTCTGTCGTCATCAAGGCCCGCACCTCTTCCCGTGACAGCATCCGGATCCAATCCCGACAAAAGAGATAAAAGAGTGGCTGCCGTAGTGGTATTGCCTATGCCCATCTCTCCTGCTGCTATGATATTCACGCCTTCGCTTTTAAGCTCACGTACGATATCTTCTCCTGCATCAACAGCTTCTTTAATTTCATCCGTAGTAAGTGCTTTATCCTTTAGAAAATTGCGACTTCCGCGCCCTACCTTTTTATTCACGACTCCGGGGATCTGCCCGTCGTGATCAATACCCATATCAACAGGTATGCATCTTACCCTTGCTTCCATGGCCATTATACTGGCAGTGCTGGTTCCGGCTCCCAATGCCCTCGCCACAAGATAAGTTATCTCTGATCCCGATTGTGACACTCCTTCTTCCACGATACCATTGTCGGCACACATCACCACAAGCGCTCTTTTATCAAGCAGTGGCATCTCTTTACCCTGTATCGCTCCGATCCTGCAGATCACTTCTTCAAAATCACCCAGACCGTCCAATGGTTTAGCAATTCTGTCCCAATTTCTTTTTATCCTGTCGTATAGAGTCCTATTCAAGATCCAAGCCCCATTATCCTATAGATATGATCCATATCCATATACTGCCTTATCATATCGGCAAGTTTATCATACTGATTCTCTTTAAAAGCCCTGTGATCCGTTTTTTCAATATCACACTTAAGTCCTTTGGACTTATAAAGTGCCCTGATCACAGTGTCAACCACTCCGTCTTCATCAAATATACCATGTACATATGTACCATATACATTACCCTTACAGCATCCACTGCTTCCTCCGGTAAATGCACTGACATCTTCTTCGGATATCACAGTACTTCTTCCCATATGTATCTCATAACCGCTGTATCTTACACCTGCCAGTTCACTGAACAATCCCGTAACATCCGCAAAAACACCGTCGGTCAGTTCCCTCTTTTTTTGTGCTGTAAGATATGTATCTGTCGGCAGTAAAGAAAGGCCTTTGGCTTTTCCCCCGCCTTCCACATCATCGCTGTCGATCACCTCATGACCAAGCATCTGATATCCGCCACAGATACCAATGATCGGCTTATCTTTTAATGCATATTCGATTATCTTCCTGTCAAGACCTCTCTTCCTAAGTCCCGCCAAATCTCCAATCGTATTCTTGCTTCCCGGGATGATGACCATATCAGGATCACCGAACTTACTTGGATTGCGCACATATCTGACACTCACATCCTTATATTCATCAAATACGTTAAAGTCCGTGAAATTTGATATGTGATCAAGTCTTATAACCGCTATGTCTATAAGGCCACGGTCCGCGCGGTTAAGTCTCTCCGAGAGTGAATCCTCATCATCCAGACTTATATCCATATACGGAAGCACTCCGCATACGGGAATGCCAAGCATATCCTCTATCTGCTCTATGCCGGGATCAAGTATGGTCTTGTCTCCTCTGAATTTATTAATTACAAGCCCCTTGATGCGTGCCTTCTCATCATCCTCGAGCAGCATCACGGTACCGTACAGCTGAGCAAAAACTCCGCCTCTGTCTATGTCAGCGGCCAATATAACCGGTGCATCCACAAGTTCGGCCATGCCCATGTTCACTATGTCATTCTGCTTTAAATTGATCTCTGCAGGCGAACCGGCACCCTCTATGACTATGATCTCATATTCATCGCTTAATACTTCAATGGCATGCTTTATATCCGGAATGAATCTTTGCTTATCCGCAAAGTATTCCTTTGCATTCATATCCGAATAGACCCGGCCGTTGACTATGACTTGACTCTTCATATCACCCGTGGGCTTAAGAAGTATTGGATTCATATATACCGACGGACTTATTCCCGCCGCTTCCGCCTGCATCACCTGAGCTCTTCCCATCTCGAGATTATCTTTTGTGACATATGAGTTAAGAGCCATATTCTGTGATTTAAAAGGGCACACTCTGTATCCGTCCTGTTTAAACACTCTGCAAAGCCCTGCTGCTATCAAGCTTTTTCCGGCATTTGACATAGTGCCCTGAACCATTATATATGCAGTTTTTTTCTTATCCGAAGTATTCTTCATATTTTCCATTTGGTATACCAAAGAGTTCTTCCATATATCCCGGTGTTATCAGGTCACCCGGATCGCCCAGGGCTCCTACCTTTCCATCTGCAGATATGCATATTACCCTGTCAGCCACTTTTTTTATGAGCTCCGCTTCATGCATTGATATTAAAACAGCCATCTTCTTCTTTTTTACAAGTGTGATCAGCGCATCAAAGAATTCTATTTTTCTGCCCATATCAAGAAAGCTTGCCGGTTCATCCAGTATAAGAATGTCCGGTTCAGATACTATGGACCTTGAAAGCAGGACACGCTGTTTCTGTCCGTCACTAAGCTTATTAAAGTCTCTGTCTTTATACTCCCATACTCCGATCAGTTCCATGCACTCCCTGATGACACTTCTGTCAGCATCGGAAAGCCCTCCGAACAATCCGGTGTACTGATACCTGCCCACTCTTACCACATCATAGCAGGTCATATATCCTGTTTTTACACGGTCCGTCATCATAACCGACAGAATACCATACAGTTCTTTTAAACTGTATGCACTCATCTCTTTATCCTGTATATATACTTCGCCGCTTATCGGCTTTAACATCCCGGATGCCGTCTTAAGTATGGTTGATTTGCCTGCTCCGTTGGGCCCAATTAACGCCGCTATCTCACCCTTATTTATCTCAAAACTTACATCCGTCACAATAGGTGTTTTGTTGTATCCGACATCCGTGTGCATAAACTTAAGTTCAGGCATTGTCACTCCTCCTTCCTATCATCATGGATATGACGATCGGAGCCCCGAACACTGCCGTCACGGTGCTGATGCTTAATTCAACGGGCGAGAATATGCTTCTTGCAAGCAGATCGCACAGAAGACAGAAGGCAGCTCCTAAAAGGAAAGATGCAGGAATAATGATAAGCGGCTTTTCTGACTTAAATATATTCCTGGCTACATGAGGCATTGCAATACCCACAAAAGATACCGGGCCGGCGAACGCGGTCACAGTTGCAGACAATACACTTGATACGATTATTAGTGCAGTACGAAATCCAATTATATTGATCCCAAGACTGCCTGCATAGTTCTCTCCGAACATATAAGCCTCTATGGTCTTGGACATAAATACAGATGCCGCAACAGATGCTACGACAACCGGTATATATATCCACGCCTCACTCCATCCCGCTGCGGAAAAAGTGCCAAGCGACCAGTTATGGAGATTGACGATATTGGAATCATCCGCAAAAGTCACGATAAACTCCGTTACGGCTGAACATATATATCCTATCATCACGCCACAGACTATGAGTACAGACATTGATCTGACCCTGACAGATACACATAAGACAAATCCTGTTGCCATAAGCGAACCTAAAAATGCGGCAGTTACCATCATGAAGGAATTCATGGCAAAGCCAGCCTTTAGGGCACATACCATCAGTATTGCCACAATGAGTTTGGCTCCGGATGATATTCCAAGAATATACGGACCTGCGATCGGATTAAGAAAAAAGGTCTGTAAAAGATAACCTGACAATGCAAGTGCCCCGCCAAGGAAGATTGCCTCCACGATCCTCGGAAGTCTTATATCAAACATGATCCTGCCGGCTACTGTGTTTCTGTCTCCTTTTATAAACAGATTGCAAAGCTCACTCAAACCCAGATCCACACTTCCGCATATGATGTTTATAAAGATAAGCAGCAGTATCATAACGAATAATCCGGCAAACAATACCGCATATCTTTTTCTGTTATTTTTCATAATCAATCATCAACTTTATACATGAATCTGAGGTCATCGGTTTCTTTATCATTTATCACCCTGTACATATCCGTGATTATATCTGCCACGAGTCCCGCCTTTTGGAACATGTCAGCATTCGAGCAATAAACATTTCCCCCTTTCACCGCTTTAAAATCGGCAAAAAGAGCATTCTTGGCCGTAAGTTCCTTGGTTGTCCTTATCCCACCATCAATCGTTGCATTATATATAAGTATATCCGCATCCACAGTGTTTTTGTAGAATTCTTCCCAGTTAATGTTCATCGTGGACAAAGCGTTGTCACTCTCATCGGCTATCTCCTCATATGCATACCTTCCGCCGGCCATCTCTATCATGGAAGAAACATAGTCTCCCGGCTTTCTGACATTTACATATCCGTTTGAAGAAATGTAAAAAAACGCAACGGTCTTTTCACTTCCATCTCCAAGCCCTGCTTCCTTAAGCGCCTCAGTTACCTGCAGAACCTTCTCTTCTTCGGCTTCAAAGAATTCCTCGGCCTCTTTTTCTTTACCCAAGATCACTCCGTAAAGTTTGATCCACTCAAGTCTTCCTAACGGATTTTTCTCATAGCTGGATCTCTCTGTGAGCACAGGTATTCCAAGTCGTGTAAGTTCTTCTTTTATCTTCGGACTGTGCGTGATCATGGTCGACTCTATGGCCAGATCACATCCAAGCTTAAGTATCGCCTCATAATCCGGAGCACTGTATTTACCTACATACTCAATTTCTCCCGATTCTATCTTTGTCCTGGCTTCTTCTATGGAATAATCGTTCGCTGCAGTAGAACATGCTTTGATACTGTCAAGCGAACCAAGATTAAGGAAAAGGTCCATCGCAGAGGATGCTGCAAGATATATACTGTCCGTAGGCTCATGAATAAATACCGGATCTGCAATTCCAAAAGTATTATCTTCTTTGCCTTTTGGAACAAGCACATAATCAGTTCCGTCAGCTATATATATATGCTTATACCCATCCTCTAAGTATTCCACCTCATATTGTGTAGCATATGACAGTTTTAGTTTCTTCCTCGCACTCGTTGGGTTTTCATCATAAGTTTTGGATGAGCAGCCTATAAGAAAAAGCAGGTATGGCAGTATAAATACACAAAGTATTATTCTTTTTAAACTATAAAAATTGTTCTTCACCTTTTTATCCAAACAGCCCACAATCAATTCTGACTGTGGGCTATTATGCATCAATTAACTTACCGCAAGAGTACTGACTATACTTTCGCGATCATAATAAGTATATCACTTCTTTGTAAATCTGAGCACATACTCGACCTCATGCGGCTTACTCATGGCAGTTGTGTCCGCAACAACAGTTATATCCTGATCAAATCCCACAATCGGTATCTCAAAGACTGAATTACCTTCCGTATTGACAGGTTCATACTTTACACCGTCAACGACCATATAGTCGTAATACGGGCTGCTCCATTCCACAGTCGCAATAAGCTTACCGCTTTCTTCCTTTATCTTCGCAGGAGAAGTCACTGTTGCCTTACCGCTTCCGCCTGTAAGTGTTACATCCGCCATCTGATCTGCTTCACTTACAGAAGCCTGATCATCTTCCTTTGCAGAACCTGTAGCCGCATCGCCTTCATAAGGCTCCGGATCGGATACTTTGACCTTGTGGTCATACCATACTTCCTTCTTACCGATAAGCGCCACATCAAACTCTTCATCAAGTACAGGAACAGGAACATCAAAGGCATATACCTCTTCCGTTGTACCATCATCATATGTTACTTCTTCGGTAACGGGACTTATAAGTTCAGCTCCGTCCTTGACAGCATCTTCTGCAAGTCCATAAAAAAGATTCAGTACATTCTTGGACGGCATGACAATATGTATCGTCATGATCCCATCTTTAACAGTTAAAATACCTTTGCCGTTCCACGCTTCATTGACATGAAACATCGAATTGTCCGTATCGAACGAAGCTAAATATACTCCATCCGCTACATATGCCTGAATCGGAAGATTCGAGAAGAATTCCTCGACCTCCGCATCCGGAGGAATCTCGCTGTCCCCTTCAATAACAGCGTCCAACGGAACCTCTCCCATTGCATCTTCATATTCCGGAATAGGCTCTTCCGGCTGTACTTCTTCCTTGCCGCATCCAAGCAGAAGGGATGTGACAAGAAGTGAAACCAGTACTAAACCGAATAATCTTTTTTTCATAGAATAATCTCCTTACTTAAGAGCATCTGCGATATGTGCAACATATATGCTCTGAACGTTTTCAATTCTTCCAAGACCTGCAATCTGCATATCAAGCTTCTCGAAGTATCCTGATGCATCAAAAATACTCTTCCATGTATCCTCATCATCACCTGCCATATCGTTGTTGGCATGATCACCTGCAACCACCATAAGAGGTCTCATGATAACCTTGGTATAACCTGCATTGTGGACGTTTTCCATAATGTTCTCACAAGCTGTCTCTTCAGGTTCACCCTCGACGGTACCTACGAAAACGTTAGTATATCCGAGTTCATCCATCTGCGCCTGCATCTGTGAATAAGTAACCTTGGCTGTGTGCGATGTACCGTGTCCGATATATACGATCGCCGTCTTGTCCTCAGCCATCTTATCAAGGCTGTCAAATGAAGCATCTGCAACTGTCTGCGCTACAACTGCCTCACATACGGCCTTCTTATCATCATTGAGGCTCTTAGCATCAGCACCAACCTGACCTAAAAGGGGCTCAGAGATATATACCTTATCAAACTTATCCTTGTAAGATTCCACTGCCTCAACCATCTCATCATACTCTGCACCGTGCATTAAGTGAGTGGGCTGAACTACAAGTTCCTTGACACCGTTTGCTACCGCACGCTCAAGGGCCTGATCCATGTTGTCGATGAACTCCTCATCTCTTGCCTGTACATGGTTGATGATGATCTGAGCCGTAAATGCTCTTCTTACAGACCAATCAGGATATGCTGCTGCGATTGCCTTCTCGATACCGCCGATATCTTCGGCACGGCTTTCATTAAATGATGTACCGAAGCTTACTACTAAGATCTCCTTCTCACCGATCTCATCTGCATTACGAGGATCATCCTTGGAAGCATCGCCTGTATCTCTTCCAAAGTAATCAGGATCAGCATCTTCACCCTCTACGAGTTCCTTCTGTGCATCAGTAAGAGCATCCCATGCTTCTTTGGCCGCCTTACAATCAGCATCTGTTGTATCTGTTCTTTCCTGTACATATATCGCATCAATAAGTGCTGCAACTGCATCTGCTTTAGCCTGATCATCATCCTCTGATGCCTCTGTCTGTACTTCAGCAGCATCATCTGCAGGCGTCTGCTCTGTCTCTGTTACTTCTGCAGTTTCTGTCTGTACTTCTTCAGCAGCTGCTGCAGGTGTCTCTGCTGCAGTTCCACATCCAAAAATCATTGCCGCACTTACCGATATGGCAAGCATTGTTACTAAAATCTTCTTTTTCATAATTGCCTCCTCTTTCTGCTCTTTGGCAGAATACTACTATATCCATAACAGGCAACAAAAAAAGCCCGCTACCGATCGATCAAAATAGTAACGGACACCAAAACAAAGGGGTAATACCCCTTATCATGCGACCAATTACTCGTGATCCAATGCATCTTCGTACAAGGCAGGTTTCCCGGCTTAAGGATCATCATCCGCATACTGCCTTCCCGGTCTCCCAGTGACATCTTCGTATGCAGACTACTCTAATACGGTGACGAGTTCGTACAGGACTTACACCTGTTTCCCTTTTACCCTCAGGCCCTGCTTTAACAGTCCAAGGCACCTTATACAGACATATTTCGTAAACTGTACTTCTAACGCTTACATATCTTTAACAGTTATTTATAATAGCAAAGCGCCGCGATCATGTCAATCCAGTTATGATCGTGACGCTTTCATACCCCATAAACAAATTATTTGTCACATTATTCTTACGTTTTCTTCTAAGCCCTCTGTACATTACCCATTTTGTTTGTGGGCGGAATATTGGTTCCTGTCTTTCCTTTGCCTGTGCTGGCAACATTATTCTTTTGTCCGGCATCGATCCTCTGCTTTAACTTATTGTAACGTGCACCGCACCCACATATATATCCGTCATCTGTCCTGGACACATACGTTCCGCAAGCCTTGCATTTAAAAGTCTCCTGCGGATCATCAGGTCCCTCGTTTACCCCGCCGCTTACTGCTGCCAAATCGTCCAAAGATAATTCGTTCATATCCATATTGTTATCCATATCCATCTCCTCCTTATAATCTACGACCAGAAAGGATTATACTGTCTCTCATGACCTATCGTGGTATGATCACCGTGTCCGGGATATACTTTGGTATCATCAGGCAATGGTGAGAGTTTTTCTCTTATGGATCTTGCAAGTTCACCTGCACTGCCTGTAGGAAGATCGGTTCTTCCCACACTCTCCAAAAACAGCGTGTCTCCGCTTATAAGAGTCGCATCATCCTTAAAATAGTAGCAACATGAACCCTTGGTATGTCCGGGTGTTGCAAGTACGATTATGTCAAATCCGTTAATCTTAAGGACGTCACCATCTTTCACATAATTATTGACTTTAAGGGTACAGGCTCTGCCTGCCATTTCCGAAGCATTAAGATCAGCACTTTCCATAACTTCTTT
>JAILKC010000174.1 GCA_024694055.1 Lachnospiraceae bacterium
GACATTTTGATAACATCAGAAGTCGTGACCTCCACTCCTTCATCGAATGATACAGTATACGGATCTATGGTTGTACTCTCACCCATCTGCGCTACAGGTATCGTAAGCGTCAGGTTATACGCGCTTGCCCAACTCCACATAACAGAACTATGGTAATCACCGCTAGTGGCACTCATCTTCCACGCTGCGGTATTAGCCGGATTAATCGTAGTAATCATAAGATTCTGGCCGCTATCGATCAGGTCAAGCTTAAGATTAGTCTTCCTGTCATGATAAGCATTTATTATATTCTTATCGCTTCCATCAAGGTTCAGAGTAATAGATGGACTGCTGCCGTACTGACTTCCTTCAAGTGTCCAGCTTGTAGCACTTTTTGTTCTTATGATATACTTGCCTCTTTCAGAGAGTGTACTGAACTCAATCTTAAATCGGCCGTTATTGCTGTCGTACTGGGATTCATATCCATAACCTATATCCTCTCCGTTTTCATCCAACAGTTCAATCGCAACATTATTATTAAAATTGTTCGATTCTACCGTGAATCCGTTATCACCTCTTGATCTTACATATACCCCTTCCGTTACTGTCGAATCCGCTGCAAGCTTAACCTTGACTATCTTATAATCGTTGCTGTTACGCCCTGCAGGAGAAACCACATAATCAGATGTATTCAGATACAGTAGGCTCTTTGAACTCATAAAATCATCATCAAAAGTTTGCTTGGTGAGTTCTGTCTTATATCTTACAAATACCGTTTTGTTTGAGCCTATCTCACTCACGTCGATATACATACAACTACCATCCAAATCATAGTAATGCCTTGATCCGATTATGTTATTAAACATACTACTAGAAGAATAGTTCTGTGGTTCAGCCGTAAATAGCCATATGGAATTTGACCTGCCCATTCCATCCGACGTTACCTTGATCTTGCCCGAAGCAGTTGCAAAGTCAAGGTTAAGAGTTGACTCACTGTTGGTAGTAAAGGCAATCGTCTCCCCAGGATTATTAGAAGCAACTGAATTGTATGAGATAGGCGAGTTACTGCTTAATGGTATTGTCGTAATGCCTTCATATGGAGTGACTACAACCGCATCCCCGTTGCCGACAGCAGATGCAGGAATCTTAATAACAAACATATTGCCTGTCATAGTAGCGAAATACGTATCCGGTAAAGATGTACTTGTACCGGCTACAGTTACTTTAAACATGTTGCCAGCCGAAGGATTCAGATTGGATCCGGCTACTGCATTGATCTCAACATTAAAGTAGTCGCCGACTCTGGCCACATCTATCGTATTCTCTAAATCTGATATAGAGTTCTTATTGAATCTCATGGTAAATATCGAAGTACCGTTATGCATAGTCACAGCTGTATTACCCACAGACCAATAGGTCTTTTCACGAGATCTGAGTTCGTATTCGTTGTTATTCAGATCAGCAGCAGGTATGACAAATCCGCCCCTTGTCGAATCATAGTCATACGTTCCGCTATCATCTCCGGATATGCTGAGGATCAATTCCTTGGCAATACTGAACGAATCCGCCTTAATCAGCAGCTCTGTGGAAGTATGCGAAACAGTCATCGATGCCACTTCCGAGTCTTCATGAACTCTGAACTTCGTCTGGAAATACGGACCACTGTAGTTGCCGGCCATCACTATGGTCTCTGAGCCCGTATTTATCTCATCATCAGGGAACTGAGCCGTAAATCCGCTCACCGCTTCCACTTTGACACAGTCATAGGCACTTATGAGGCTCTCAGGCACATAGAAGCAGCAATCCTCATAATCATAGTAATATGGCTTGGTATTGAGCTTGGTCTGCGCAGTCTTTCCCGTTACTGCATAGAAATTAAGAGAAATCGATGCACCGAAGCTGCTGTTTTCAAGCTTAAGTATATTGTTGCTATGTGATGCTCTGTACTCTCCCGCTCCCGAATCCGCAGTAAAGAGGAATACTTTATCAAAATCATTGATACCTATCAGCTTACCTGCAGAGTTGAAAGAACAGGGCAGACCATACGCGCTACCTGCCTCAACACTGAGCACAACATATGCTTTGCCATTAAATATCGATTTATTAACTACAAATCCATACTCCGCTATCGAGAACGTATATGTATTAAGAGTTGCTCCTGTCTCTCCATCACAGACTTTCAGTTCCATTCCCGGAACTATGTCACTTGATGTGACCACGATATTGCTTCCGGACTCTGTAAGCGTCAAAGCAGCTGCCTGCGAAGATGCTGACGTACTCATCATCACTGCACTGCCTGAGCTTATGGTCACAAGCTTCTCTTCACTTCCTATCGCAGCAGGAAGAGACTGCGGAACATAAGCCATCAACTGAACAGCATCCTTACCTCGCACGCGTGATATGGGAATGGTGATCCTCTTACTTGCAGGACTCTGTTCCAGAACATCCGTCTCAGACATATATGCTCTCACCATGACATTGGTTCCAAAGTCATCACTCGAAACATATATGTTGGTATCGTCACGATCAAGCGACATACTTGTGATGTTAGAGCCGCTCTTAATTCCAAAAGATACATCCTCATCGCCAAATATAATATCCTTAGTCGCTGACGCACTTATAGTTGCCGGAAGATAGGCTCCGGTCTTGACAGATACATTCTCATTGGAGCCCAAAGCTGATACCGGCACCTTGATAGTACCGGCGCTTCTTGCATAATAAGGACCGCTTATCACAGAATCACCGGCATAGAGATACATATCCGTCTTAATTCCGAACGAAGATGAGGTAAAGATAAGATCATCTTCGCTTCTGTCCACATTCATACCGAACACGGTTGAATCGGTACGTACGGCCAAATTGACATTAGCTGATGAACTTAAAGCTATAAATGTGGATGACGTACTGATATCACACGGCATAGCCGCAGGTGTAGGCGTAGGTACAGCCTGAGGCTCGGGGTCAGGTTCATCCGAAGATGATGAACTGTCATCTGATGAATCCGAAGTATCAGGTTCCTGATCCGCTGCCGGCACAGGCTCGGGATCCTTTGATGGCGTAGGACTCGGTTCCTGGATGCCTTCGGGGATCTGCACCTGCGTTTCATCTGCACTTGCTATCAGCGTCTTGGGCGGTAATGTCGGAAGGGGTGTGATCGCAGGCTTAGTGTCATCCTGTGTCTTAACCTGTCCCGTGACACCGGGCTTACCCGATTCCGCTCCGGGAGAAGGCGCACCTGTCACAACCACTGAAGGCAGATCCTTGGCCGGTATAAGTGTAACCTCCGGTTGAGCCTTATCTCCGGCATCAGCAAGTGTGGGATCTCCATCTTTTGCTTCAGCACCTCCGAATATCTTACCCGCTATCTCTTTAATCACGATCGAAAGAGTCTTCTTCTCTTCTTCCTGTTTTCCGCCTTCGGCACCGACCTCTTCAGTCGGGACTTCTACGACTGTACCATCCGAACCGATTTCTATAAGCGCCCCCGAGACGAAAGTCTCTCCCTTAGTCGCTTCAATGACTTCCAAGACTTCATCTCTGTCAAATCCTGACTCTTCGATGAATCTGTCAAATGTCTCCTGATGCGTAGCAAGCTCATGGAATACTGCAGGCGGAATATCGGCAATGGTAGCCGGCTTAACTTCCATCTCAACCTTCTTAACACCGTTTTCCTCAACCACCTTGGTCACAAGGATCTCACCGGGCTTAACCTCTACCTTTTTCGGTTCAGATTGGGAGGCACCTTCCGCTCCTTCCGTGTCTTCATTGCTTGTAACTTCCACGTGACCGTCAGCTATGAATATACATTCTTCTCCTGTCTCGGGATTAGTCCATACATATCCGGAAGTACCTCTGATACCCACGACCATCGTAGATGACTTGATATCCAGGCTTTCGTTCTCATCAAGGGCTTTTCTGACATCGAAAAAGAGCTTGCCCTTAGTCAGGTTCAGTTCAAGCTGCTTGCCGTTCTTATAGAATTCGGCTTCACTTTCTTCTTCTATTGTAATGATCTTGGAATCATCCAGACTTATGGATGCTAATGATTCTTCACCGGTAGTGATGACATTACCGCTTGCAAGACGCATGTTGTCAACTATGGTCTTTAACTGACCGTCCGCTCTTAACTCAACGGTTCCGACTATGCGTAGCAGGCGCATCGTATTGGCCTTTATCGCCTTATTAAATACGGAATACGTCACTATCGCAGCTGCAACGACCGCAACAGCTGCCAACAATATGATAATGATCCTCTTCTTATTATTCTTTGGATCCGTACTCACGTTATTTCCCTTAGATTCCCTCTTAGGCATATGTTCCCCGCTTCATGATAATCTGGTACTAATTGCATATATATCGATATTATACGATTCAGCTCAATATTTCGTCAATAATTTCTTATTAAAAAGCAAATAAATCATAATTGTCTTATTTTTCAAATTAAAGAAGCAAAAAATTCACAAAACACGCGTATTTACAAAAGATTCTGACAATGTGTCACATAGTACTATAGTTTGAAGAATTTATTGATAATCCGACGTTAAAGCGATATAATTATCTTACTACTATAGTGCATATTTTTGCAGGCAGAATGTATATAAAAACAGGTATAAAGGAGAGCTTTATGGGCAAGAAGAAAACTACCACCAAATCAGAGCGTACAGCACAGTCTAAGCTTACTATGCGTGTTACGCTCATACTCTTCGCATTGATTCCGCTTATTGTGGTATCTGTCATAATAGGAAGTGTTTCAATAAGGAAGAGCAGATCAGAACTTACAAATTCTACGCGCAATTCTTTCATTCAGATCATTACCGGAGTCGGTAATTCTTTTGACACGGTTGTGAATAAGAATCAGGATGTGTTGAAAGCATATGCCACCGCGCCGATCATATTGGAAGCTCTTAAGAATCCCAATGATGCGGCTGCAGCCGCTGCTGCTCAGAAATACACTCTTGATTATTTCGGCTCCTTAAACGGATGGGAAGGCTTATATATTGCCGATTGGAATTCGCAGGTACTTACACATCCAAGCGAAGCAATTATAGGCAAAGTTCTTAGAGAGGGAGACAGTCTTAAAGGTCTTCAGAATTCAATGACATCGGCACCGAGCGGTGTATTCAATGCCGGAATCATGACAAGTCCCGCATCCGGCCAGCTCATTATGTCCATATATACCCCGATTGTTGCTGATGGAACACCGATAGGATTTGCAGGAGGAGCTTTCTATGTTAATAACATAGCAGCATCCATTTCGGACGTTTCCGGACTCAACTTAAGCACAGCTTACGTGTATATAGTTGATGCACAGGGCACAATGCTCTATCATCCTGATGAGAGCAAGATAGGCAATCCTGTAGAGAATGCAGCAGTCAAAGGACTTGTAGCCAAGCTTGAAGCCGGCGAACAGCCTGACCCTGATCTGATTGTATACAACTATAAGGGCAAAGTTAAATACGCAGCATACTATATTGGCGACAACGGACATTACATAGCAGTTCTTACAAGTGATGAAGCTGACGTTCTCTCAGGTGTTTCACAGATCAGAACATTTGTCATCATCATTTGCATAGTATGTATCGCTATATTTGTTGTCATTGCCATGTTGATAGAGAGACTTATCTCTGTTCCTCTTATAGATATAGCCAAGTCGCTCAATGAATTGAGTACCGGCGATGTAACCGTGGAGTGCAAGGCCAAATCCAAGATCCGTGAGACTGCAAGTATCATCACATCATTTGCAGCACTCAAGAATGCTCTTGATAAGTCTATGAGAAGCGTTCATGATGCGGCAGGCATACTTAATAATTCCATCGTCAGTGTGGATGGAATGACCGGAAGCAATGTTGATTCTATCTCTCAGATCAACACAGCTATCAACGAAGTGGCCCAGACATCACAGAGCGTCGCAGACAATGCACAGATCCTCGCAGAGAAGGCATCTGACCTTGGTGAGAATATAGAAGTTCTTAACAACAACGTTGTTGCTCTTCATGAAGCTTCACAGACCATCAAGGCAGCCAACGCCGAAGCTACTACCTGCATGAAATCGGTATATGCAAGTGCCAATGAATCCGTTTCTGCAATGGAAGAGATCAAGGGCAAGATAGACGAGACCAACTCAGCTATCAGCGATATCAGTTCAGCACTTCAGGCCATCGAATCAATTGCTGCTCAGACCAACCTCTTATCTCTTAACGCTTCGATCGAGGCAGCAAGAGCCGGTGAGGCCGGCCGCGGATTTGCAGTCGTTGCGGATGAGATCAGAAGCCTTGCGGATTCTTCAGCAGAATCAGCCAAAGAGATCAAGCAGATCATTGAAAATGTGGTTGTTCTTTCAAGTGGAACGGTTGATATCTCCGACAGAGTATACGAAGTGATCAATAAAGAGAAGACCGATATCGAGGACGCACAGGCGAAGTTCAATATCCTGTCCGATTCGGTAGAAGCTTCCATAAGTGAGATAGACACCATCAGAGAGATGGCAGGTACCCTTGACAAGATCAAGGCAGAGATGACCAATGCGACCACTGACCTTGGCGCTATCTCAGAAGAGCTCGGAGCTTCAGCAGAAGAAGTTGCAGCATCTTGCCAGACCGTAACGGATGCATGTGTTGATACCCAGTCTTCTACCGCAGAGATGCGTTCTATCAACGAAGACATGAGTGCAGCGATCGATTTCTTCAAGCTCTCATAATAGTTCAATCCTATATACAGTTTTCTGCATATAACATACGGCGGACAGTCTCCTGTCCGCCGTATTATTATGCTTCTTATTTCGTCTGCAGTTTAGATCCGATCAGTTCCCTAACGAATCACTACAATTCTTTATCAGGCTTTAAGTTCTTGATCATATTGGCCATTGAAAGAAAATGGTCTGCTTTCATAAGTGCTATGCCCTGATTCTCCTCTCCAAGTACAACGAGATTGTCTCCCGCAGATATGTCAAAGATTTTCCTGGCCTTGGCCGGTATGACGATCTGGCCCTTATCACCCACTGTCACTACTCCAAACAGATGCTTTCCCTTCGGCGCAAGTCCCGTTCCCAGATTATCTTCCGGTTCATGGTTGACCAACTCATCCAACGACACCTCCAATGCCTGTGCCAACAATCTGCTTTTCTCAAGATCAGGAACAGACTCTCCCGATTCCCATTTAGCCACAGCCTGTCTGGTTACTCCCGTTTTTTCTGCCAGATCTTCCTGGGTCATGTGTTTAAGTTTGCGCATCTGAACTAAATTGTCACTAAACATTGTCACGGCTCCTTTTTTTACTTATTCCAAGCACTGCCCATCTGAAGAAAGGAAGTCTTGAGATAACGGCATTTAACAGATATGCAAGACCAAAGCCCGCTATGGCACTTAACAAATATGCCACAGGTGCAGATATAAGTCCGGGCTTGGCAAAAAGCAGCCCTACCGCTGATATTCCAAGGTAATGGAATACATACAGTCCGAAGCTTCTTTTACTCATCCATTCCGTAAAAGGAGTACTGAAATCCATGTACCTGGCCATTCCGCCTATGATAGCCATACATCCGAAATAACTGTACATGAGGAACAAAAGTGAACGATATGCCGGGTTATCCGCATAATTCTGGCCGAAATATAATGCGCAGAAAATAATGCATAATACAATCGCAAAACCTGCAAACGCCACAAACCATTTCTTAAGCACTTCTATGACCTCATCATGTGAGAATACAAAGTATCCCAGCAGGAATGAGAAGAAGTACAGGCCGAAGCGGTAGACTACTATGATCGGTGTATTGAGTATGATCCCCATGACATAGAACGGAATCGCCAGCAACAGGATCACGACAATATTGACCTTGCTGCATATATTCCACAGTCTGTCCTTATCGATCTTACGGATCAGTACGAGTGCAAGGGAGAACAGCCATAACATCTGGATATACCACAGCACTCCGATGCCGCTGGCAATGACCGCGCCGATCTTGCCGGCGAGGGGCATATCGGGCTGTCGGATAAAAAGCTCGGACAATCCCGTATTAACATAGCCCTGAATGAACTGGAATGCAAAGAGGCCGATGGTACAGGGAACAAGGAGCTTGGTCGTTCTGCTCGATACGAATTCCTTATCGGTGTGCTTATCCAGATAGAGTCTTGA
>JAILKC010000004.1 GCA_024694055.1 Lachnospiraceae bacterium
GGGTTTTTTACCGCTCACCTCGGCAACCTGTCTTATGGCCTTCATTGCCTCAACACCATCCATTCCGGGCATCATGTGGTCCATGAATACCACATCATATTCGCCTTCCTCAAACTTCTTAATTGCTTCCTTTCCGCTCTCGGCCGTATCGGCAAACATCTTATATTCCCTTAGCAATCCCGAAGCCACGACCAAATTCATGGGTTCATCATCCACTATAAGCGCACTGACTCCGGTAAACTTCAATCTGCCTGTACCCTCATTTTCAAAAACGTCGGCCTCTCCTTCACCGTTTAACAGGCGTACTACCGGAAAGGCATACAACGGCTTGGGTATCATAGCCACACCACTGCCTTCACGGGTCCTAAACCCTTCTTTTGCCGCAACGACGATCTTGTACCCTTTATTCGCAAGATCATCGAGCAGTTCCCTGTCAGATTCGTATTCTTCCTGTCCGGTGAAAATATGTGATATATCAAGCTCTTCCGTCAGGTGCTTAAGCTCTTCCCTCTCACCTGCCAGATAGAGTTTGGCCTTAAGTCCGCTCGCAAGATTGGTCATCATCTGTCTGTAATACTCTCTTACCTCGGGAATCTTATATTTCTCGGGCTTGGTATAGAATACAAGATCTTCTTTCGATTCCTCTTTAACGGCAAGGCATGAAGACGGATCCATAACGGTCTGAGGAATAGAGATACGTACCGTGGTTCCGTTACCCTTGGTGCTTGAAATATTGACAAAACCGCCCATCTTGCGCACAAAACCATATACTATCGGAAGACCTATTCCTATACCTCCGGTACTTCGATTGCGCTTCTTATTTGCCTGATACATCCCCTTTGATATGCGTGACATATCTGCTCTGGTCATTCCGATACCTGTATCTGTCACTTCAATGATAAGATTTATGCCGTACTCTCTGGGAATCGACAAAACCTTGATATATATGCCGCCCCGACGTGTAAATTTAATCGCATTCTCCAACAGATGCCTGAAAAGCTTATGCAGCTTCTTGATATCTCCTTTAAGCATGGTCGGAGTTGCGGGATCAAGATCGACAACCAGTTCCAAGTCATCTTTCCTGCTGCTCGCCTTATATATGGACACGACATCATTCACAAGAGAAAGACACATATAGTTCTCTTCCTCAAGATGCAGTTCGCCTCGATTTATCTCCGTATAATCCTGAATATCCTCTATCTGATGTGCCAGTCTTATCCCGGCTTCCTGTATGGATGAAAGTTCCTTACTGTCATTGCCCTTCTGCATCAGTGCCGTCATGCCGCTTATTACATTGACAGGGGTCCTCAGTTCATGCGAAATATTGGACAGGAAATCCTCCATGTCATGATCATTCTCTTCGATGGTCTCTTTCCACTTATCAAACTTTGCATTGGCTTTGAGCCTGCTGTTGGCAAGAATTCTTCCAAGACCGTACATACACAGAACCACACCTATGTGGAGCAAGGTCCTTACGGCCACCACGGGAGTAATGTCCGTACCTTCCTTCATATACAGCATGAAGAACTGATATGCCATGATCACAATATATTCAAGCAGTATCAGATTAAGAAGGCTTATCCTGTCAGTTATCATAAACGTGGCCATTAGGATAAGCGTGACAATGGACACATCAAAATAACTGACATCATGTATGCCGTGGAAGAATACCAAAAATGCCGCAAAGATAAAATAGACATTGGTCCTTGTGACCATATCATTCCTTTGTACAATGTGCAGCCACCAGATCCCTATCACGCCTATGACAATAACAGGAAGGATCCACAGTTCCCATCCTGCCACCAGACTCTCCGCTATATTGCCAAGGCTCGATATCGTGATTATGGATATCATCAATCTCTCTTTTTTGTTATTATCCATCTCAATCTCCCGTACAAAAGCGCAGCTTATTTAACAGTCTCACCAACTATCTCTTTTATTCCATCCCAATCAAGTTGTGACAGGCATGTCTGCAGCCTCTTAAAGCGCTCATCATCTTCTTTCGGCAACTTATACTCCTTAACGGAATCCATCACCATACGTGCAAGTTCGTAATCCATAGCTTCAGCAAATTCAGACAAGCCTGCATATGCATCCGCAAGCATATCCCCGGGGATATCGGGAAGATCATCCGTACTTTCCGATATAGGCTTTAAGATATCCTTATAAGCGCGATACCTGGAAAGTAAGTCGGCTGTATGCCCATTTATGTATTCCATATTCTCTGCATTGCCCGCATCTTCAAGCAATCTTGCCTCCTCGGACAGCTCCGTCGCTCCTATGATGCGTGCCGATGACTTAAGTGCATGCACCTTGATCGTGTAGTTGCGAATATCTCCGGAATCATAGTAATTCTCTATCTCATCAGCCTTGGCGTCTATGGAAGCATAGAATCCTGACAACACTGTCAGATATTCTTCCGTTCCGCCGCAGTTGATTACACCGGCCGATGCATCGATTCCTTCACAATCCGTAAGCCAATCAGGAAGCGCCTCTTCCAGCTCATTTTTCGGTTCATCACCTTCTTTTGCGGATGAAAGCACCACCTTGTCCTTCGGAAGGTATTCAATTAACATCGCCTCAAGTCTCTCAGCATCTATAGGCTTGGCAAGATAGTCATTGAATCCCTCGGCAAGGTATTTCTCTCTTGCACCGCTTATGGCGTTGGCTGTAAGACATATCGTCGGAGTATCAAGATTGGGATTATCCTGCTGCATATGAAGCTCATGGAAAGTCTGTATACCGTCTTTTTGCGGCATCATATGATCCAAAAAGATCATGTCATATCGCTTATCATGTGTTAAAGCCAGGCATTCATCACCGCTTGCGGCCGTATCTATAGAAACCTTTGTACGTTTAAGCAGACTCTTAAACACCGTAAGGTTGGTCTCAGTATCATCAACAACAAGTACACAGGCCTCGGGTGCCGTGAACTTCTCCCTGTATTTTTTGCGCTCCGACAGTGACGCACGATATGAGGCTTCATAATCGCCAAGCGGATTCCATTTAACAACCTTCTGTCTTAAAGCAAAAGAAAAATCCGAACCCTCACCGTATACACTGTCCACCTTAAGTGACGTACCCATCATCTCAAGCAGACGCTTGGTGATGTTCATACCAAGGCCAGTGCCTTCGATATTCCTGTTACGCCCCTCTTCTATCCTCTCAAATTCGGAGAACATTTTCTTCATATCTTCGGGCTTTATTCCCATTCCGGTATCCTTTACGGATACATTAAGCATGATACTGTCCGGATCATCATCTGTCCTGTCATAGCCTACATGGAAGGTTATACTGCCCTTCTCGGTATACTTGACCGCATTGGTAAGGATGTTGGTGATCACCTGTTTTAAGCGTACTTCATCGCCGTTAAGGATCTTAGGAACGTCCTGATCAAACTTAAGCTTAAGTATAAGTCCTTTTGCATCGGCTCTTGTCTGTATCATATTCACAAGGTCATTAAGCACTGAAGAAAGATCATATTCAACAGGAATAATCTCCATCTTGCCTGCTTCAATCTTGGAAAAATCAAGTATGTCATTGACAAGGCCAAGAAGCGTACTTCCTGCTGTACGTATAGTCTCAGAATATCCTAAGATATTACTGTCATCACACTCTCTTAATATCATCTCGTTCATGCCGAGTATCGCATTGATAGGCGTACGTATCTCATGAGACATATTGGATAAGAACGCCGACTTGGCCTCACTTGCCGCAACGGCACGTACCGACATCTCTTCGGCCGCTTCCTTCTCCTTCTTGGCCTGATTCATGTCTATAAGCACAAAGACATAGAGCATTACACATGTCCCGACTATAAAGATATCCGTGATTGAAAGACCCAATGCAAAAAACTGGATCAAAGAACCGATCACCGGAGTGATCGTAAAAAGAATAAGAGAAATACGTATATTTTTATTGATCCTGTCTCTGTATTGTCTGATGATAGTAAGAAGTATCACCAGGACAAGTAAAGGCATCACATAACAGAGGATAAAAGCCCACGAACGGTGGTAAAGATTGTACTCATCGATATAATAATAATATCTGCCGTACAGATTGACTGCTATAAGCACTTCACTTATAACAGTCAGATAGTATACAGCCTTCATACGCCTGGGAATGATGGTAAGTCCGCCCTCATTCATGAGCAGATCCTGAATATAATACGTGAATCCGCACATCAGGATCGGCATCAAGGCAAACGTAAGATAATTGCTGACCCGAACCATCCAATAGCCGAAGGTACTCATATCTCCGGCATATATATATGTGAGCATATCGGATACAAGCAGCAACATACCGCCTATCTCAACAGTCATAAGCGCCTGTTTTCTGCCTCTTGTAAGCGAATCCGAAAGAAATACGAAAAATGTGGTCATGCCACAGATGCTGCTTAGAGCAAGCATGATATCAAGCTGGTGAATCGTAAGAAGCTGTAACATTATCCCAATCCTTATATTGTATACTCAATTATATTGATTCCGCCAAAAGAATCTGAATAATATTATAAACTACTTCCAGTTTGTTGTCACTCACTGTTGGTATCCAAAGGGGCATATTCACTTATGAGCAATTTTTAACCGAAGTATTGATCTCCTTTCCATCCATATCATAATATTTACCACCTGTATATCTAAAGCATTGACCACAATGCTTTGCTATATTATCGTGAAATTCAGGATTATCTTTTCGTTTATAAAATTCAACCTCTGTTCCACAAAACGGACAATAAACATATACTCCTTCCTGAAAAGATCTGATCAATCCTCCTGCAACCGCATCAAGAACTTCATCCGGAAGTTCTATTCCATGCCTGCCTGCAAGAAGCATCAGTTCATCCATGGTCCGGCATTCTTTTGCTTTTTCCTTCTGCTCATCACTTAAGTTTTCCCACATCCCCTTAAGTGCTTCGTTAAGCTCATTGGTCATGTTTTTGTTTTCGTCCATCTAAGAATCCTCCTTTTGATGATTGAGCGTACGGAATCCACCTGCTCGATGACGGCCTTTTAGTCACACGAAAAACGGCACTTACCGCATCCGATAAGTATTCACTTAAAGGATGTGGCAAGTGCCGTAAATATCCACTCTGTTAAAACAAACCCTACCTGTCTGTTGTCTGTAAGATTATAAATATGCATCTTCATATGTGCAATCCTTTTTCCGATCATGTTCACACCGATCTTAATATGATGCTCCCTCGCATCACTTTAATACCTTACGATATATTATACGAGATCAGAGTAAAAATGCGACACGATCAAAAAATTCTGCACAACTACTTCTGCACTTCTTCATCCGACTGCTCGGAAGCTGAAGCGGCAGCTGCAGCCACATTCTTACGCTTCCTTGCTGCGATACCCGCAAATATGGCAGCTACGACGCATGCGCCGAATATGATATACATCAAAAGATACGATAAAAATGTATTGAAAAATGCAACAAAGTTGTCCATATATATACCTCCGATCAACATTTTAATCTTATCATCCCGTTTGGTTATCGTCAAGCCACTGCATGATACAGGCAAACTGTCGGACCGGACAGATGCAGTCAGTCAAAACTGAATCTGTTAAAGCTTATATCATCAGCCCCGGTTACACCGGAAAACTCAAAATACACCGCATGTCTACCGATAATACCGGTATTAAGCTCTGCTGTCATCTCCGAATCTGAACCGTCAAAGTAAAGTTCTGAGATCACACGTCCTCTATATGAATCCATCCTTACCTTTACCGTAACCTTCTTAGTCTCATCCAGGATCACAGTCACACTCTTCGGAGAATTGGTGCCAAACTGCAGATATCGGAATCCTACAGTCGTACCGTCCGTTATATCAACTACCGGGGTAGAGATGTCATCCCTCTTATCATATCCCGGCATAACATATGCCCGCCTGCTTCCGCCGTAAATATGACAGGCATATCCTGCCGATATCCAAGAATATGCATCAAGGCCGTTGATCTGTGCACCCTGGGATGTCATCTCGACGGGCTTGGATGATACCGGCTCACCATTAAGATATTTAATATCTCCTATGTACAGAAGTCCATCCTTACCCAAAGTAACATCCACGGGCTCTACCATGGCCTGTCTTGAATACTCATTGACGCCGGTCTGACGATGATAGAACACATACCATTTTCCGTTCACTTCCATAATGGAGCCGTGATTATTGCCCCATTGATACGTCATGGTACCATTGCCTTCGCTGTCCTTTAATATCTCGCCGCCGTTAAAGCTTATATCTCCTCCATCATGGAACGGACCATATGGAGTATCACTGAATCTGTATGACAAAAAACCGTTATTGGGCTCTGTGATCCCATATTCCGGTACGGGCTTTTCATAGCGCTTGGAATAGATGTAGACATATTTGCCCAGTACTTTTCTCGGACTTGAAGCTTCAAAAAACGCATCAATAAGTGATATATGCCCGTCATCAACAGGATTCCACGGACAGGTGGAATGTCCGAGCGGATTAGATACAAGAGTCTCCTCTTTTATCGTTGCCATATCATCTTCA
>JAILKC010000020.1 GCA_024694055.1 Lachnospiraceae bacterium
TGGCCTCCGGCGTGGTGGCAGGTTCCGGAGTCACGGTAGGCTCCGGCGGTGCTGCCTTGATATTTACGGGGATCTCTATTCCCTTTGTTGCTTCATAATTGGCACTGTCTATACAATAGACAGCCTTATAGATCTGTGTGCCTTCTCTGTCAGAGACCTTTACAGAAGCGTCCTCCCATGAATAGTATGCAGGCAGTGCTACCGTTGCAAGCTCCGCTCCCGCTGTAACCTCGATATTCTGCGGAATCTGTATGTCACTTACAGGCACTGTAGCCTTATTCACTTTAACATCGAGTGTAAGCGTCAGGCTGTTATATCTGCTGTCATCAGGACTGTATACAGCCGTGTATCCGTAGTTGTCCACAACAGGCACTAAGGATGCGTCAGCCCATGCAAAATTCTCGGGAAGTCCTACATCCGACAGTTTTTTATTCGGATCATAGGTGATCTCCAGATTCGGACGTTCTACATCACTCATGGCTATATCCGCCTTGACGACAGATACGATACAGTTAGCCGCTCCTGCGCTTCCCGCAGTACAGGTCACCGTAGCAGTTCCCGGTCTTACGCCCGTAATGACTCCGTGCCCATCAACGGTTACCACGCTGCTGTTAGAGCTTGAATATCTGTAATCATATGCATCGCATATACCGCCGTTGATATAAGGTATGAGTACGGCGCTCTGATCTACCGGAAGGTTCTCTATGCTGCCCATATTGACGCTTAAAACATCCGGAGAATCCGGCTTACCCGATCTTCCTGCAGGCATACCCCTATATACCGGTATTCTGAACACAAAGGGAGTGCCTGTTAAGAGTCCGGCATTGTAATAGCCTTTATATGCCGAGTCCGCCTCGGTATAAGCTGCCGCTATATTCTGCATATACTGATGCGCCAATACTCCGTCATAACTTGCATCCACATCGTATTTCTGAAGATACAGCGTATCCTGACCTCTCTTGATATATGACTTGCAAAGGAAGAATACTCCGCCTTCAAGCGACTTTAAGCAGCTTGTCCACTGTTTATCCCTTGCATAATCAAGTCCCGTTCCTATCGGATCTGAAGAATAAGCACCAACATTGTAATAATTGTATAAGCCCTCATATCCGGGATAGGTACCCGATATCATGACAGATCCGCCCACGCCCTGTTCCTGACGTACTCTTGCCGCCTGATGTATGGGGCTTACATTATAGGTCTGTGCAAGCGACATAAATGTAGAAGCATACGAGCTGTCGGTCCCGGGTACATTGTCTGCCATAAACGTACCGTTAAGTATCCTCTGTACGGAACTCTCGGTATGATATGTGGGATTGTATGTCAATTGTTCAAACTGGAATATCTGAACTTCCGTTAAGAAGTTACGAGGATCCATATAATAGGCGATGATACCGTCTGTGGCAAAAGACCAGCTCGAATCATATCTGGCTTCCAGCCATGAACTGTTGCTGCCCTTGGTCCAGATAAGACTCCTCTCACCCTCTCCTTCTGTCGCTACACTTGTCGCAAAATCAAGACCGGTATCCATTTTAACGAATATCCATTCCGGATGAGCGGCCTTAAGATCATAAAGCGCATCACGATAACTCTCCGGGAATGCCTCTATATCCGCACAATCCGTCACGGATGCAGTCGTCTCTCTTTTTAAAGTAGTGATATACCTGTCTTCCCAGTCAAGCAGTCTTTCATCGGAGCAGGCCAAAAACTCACGCTCGACATATCCCGTGACGATATCGCTGTCACTTAAATATCTGACTTTATACCAGATATTTCTGCCGCCGTCTTCGTCTACTCCTGTTATGTAAACCAACTGTCCGGATGTGGCAGTACCTACATTTTTGCTGTATGTATCCGCTTCTTCACGTATGATATAGCGGTCCTTCAGATATACCAACGCCGGTATGTCACGCTCGGATGCTATCGCTCCCAATGCGGCTTTGGCATCATCCATCCTTCGGATCACATAATTGGATTTTTTGACGGCAGTGCTGCCGGTTGCCGCGATCAAATCCTGCGCCGGTACGATACATGTCGCAAACGCAAACATCACAGCTCCTGTTACTGCCAGTATTCTCTTCCTAACGGACATCCGTTTTCCTCCCGGGTTCTTACTTTCCATAATACTCTTTATACCATGCGGCAAATAACGCCAGTCCTTCACTCACGGGAGTGGAGGGCTTAAAGCCAAAATCCTTTTCCAATTCGGATACATCTGCATAGGTGCGGTACACATCACCGGGCTGCATCGGCAGAAATTCTTTTTTCGCTTCCACGCCCAGTGCTTTTTCGAGTTCCGCAACAAAATCCATGAGCTTTTCAGGCCTGTTATTGCCGATATTGTATATCTTATAGCAGGCTCCCAGATCATCGGGCACCGGAGGATTGCAAAGTACAGCTGACACTCCTGTCACAATGTCATCAATATAAGTGAAATCCCTGTACATGTCTCCGTTGTTGTATATCTGTATGGGCTTGCCCTTCATCATCAGATCGGCGAACTTAAAAGCAGCCATATCAGGTCTGCCGATGGGACCATATACGGTAAAAAATCTCAGTCCCGTCGCCTTCATGCCATAGAGTTTACAATATGAATAAGCCATCAGCTCATTGCTTTTTTTGGTGGCAGCATAGAGCGATACCGGTCTGTCAACCTGATCATCGACAGAGAACGGTACTTTTTCATTGCCGCCGTATACCGAGCTCGATGACGCATATATAAGATGCTTCACATCATGATGTCTGCAGCATTCAAGTATATTGGCAAATCCCACCAGATTGGACTGAATGTATGCCGAGGGATTGTCTATGCTGTAGCGCACCCCTGCCTGCGCAGCCAGATTGACCACGATGTCAGGCTTATACTCATCAAAGACGTTCTTAAGAGCATCTGCATCCGCCAGGTCACCTTTTACAAATGTAAAAGAACCCGTATCACTCATGGCCGCAGTCTTATCAAGCAATGACAACCTGTGCTCCTTTAGCGTGACATCATAGTAATCATTCATATTGTCATAACCGATGACATCACAGCCGGCCTCCATCAGTCGCTTTGACAGATAGAAGCCTATGAATCCGGCTGCTCCGGTCACCAGATATGTATATTCCCTGTTCAGATCATTCATCTTCCGATCAATTCCTTCAAAACTCCGTCTTCTGACGGCTTGTCCACCGTAACGGGACCGTCAGTCTTAAATATCATGTCAAACGCCTGTCCTTCCTTATACGGAAGCCACTTGGGCATCTGTGTTCCGTCTATATCCTTTCCGTTCGGATCACCGGTCTTTATGAAGTTGCACCAATAGTTGCACATCTGTCTGGCCAGATCATAGTATTTTCCGGTGAACGGTCTCCAGCACTTAGCCAGTGTCTCAAAAAAGAACCACAGCTCTGAAGAATGGAAATTACCCGGATGATCATCACCCGGCATGTCTATATCGAATCTGTAGTAGTAAAGCGGATCTTTTATGCCGTTTGATTCGCGCAAAAGCGCGAGCTTCTTGACACCGTATTC
>JAILKC010000032.1 GCA_024694055.1 Lachnospiraceae bacterium
GCCATGGCGCGAAGTCCCGCCATATCCACTTCACAGTCGAAATGCCCTGCATTGGTAAGGATTGCACCGTCTTTCATTACTTTGAAATCCTCGGTACTGATGACCTTATCACAGCCTGTGACCGTTACAAAGAAATCACCGAGTGTGGCGGCTTTTCTCATAGGCATTACATCAAATCCATCCATTACGGCTTCGATTGCTTTTACCGGGTTGATCTCTGTAACAATAACCCTCGCACCGAGACCCTTGGCTCTCATGGCCACACCTTTTCCGCACCATCCGTATCCGGCAACAACAACATATTTACCGGCTACGATAAGATTCGTAGTTCTGTTGATCCCATCCCATACAGACTGTCCGGTTCCGTATCTGTTATCAAACAGGTGCTTGCAGTCCGCATTGTTTACTCTTACCATGGGGAACTGAAGCTCACCCTTACGATTCATGGCCTCAAGTCTGATAATGCCGGTGGTAGTCTCTTCGCATCCTCCTATTACTCCGGGTATCAGATCTCTGTACTGCGTATGCATCATATGCACCAGATCTCCGCCGTCATCGATGATTATGTTGGGCCCGATACTTAAGACACTGCTTATATGCTTATTGTATTCTTCTTCAGTAACTCCGTGCCACGCAAATACGTTAAGTCCGGCCTTGACCAGCGCTGCCGCAACATCATCCTGCGTCGAAAGCGGGTTGGAACCGGTAATGTACATCTCTGCCCCGCCTGCCGCAAGTACCTTGCATAAATATGCAGTCTTGGCTTCAAGGTGTACCGAAAGTGCGACCTTTTTACCGGTAAACGGCTTAGTCCTGCTGAATTCTTCCTCAAGAGTCCTTAGCAGATCGCAGTTACGCTTCACCCATTCGATCTTTCTTTCACCTGACTCGGCTAAATTAATGTCCTTAATCTCACTCATTTTCCTGTCCTTTCTGTGAATCTACAACATTATCCCAGCCGAATTTTTATTGTTGGTCGTCTGTCCTATCAACATTTAATGATTACTCTTCGTCGTCCTCTTCTTCTCCGGCTACAGCAGATATGACCGATGTAACAGCAGATACCACAACAACTGCCGCTATGATGACCAGTAATCCGCCTGCCAGTATAAGAAATGATCCGTCCATTGCAATACCTCCGTTATGGCATAACAAACACGTCTATGGTTTCTTCTGATATGTTAACACAATTACAGCATATTATCTATCTTTAAGATATGTCTTTTATTTGCTTTTTGGGCAAAAAACTTGGAAAGATTGAACGATCGGAAACTCATATCATATGAGGGACAGTCATAATCTTCATCATCCGCCCATTTTCCGAAATTCTCTTCATAGAATCGCATCATATGCGAATTTCCGTCATAATATTCTCCGTTCCTGTATTCTTTTCCCTTGTAATGAGTCTGCTCATATTCATACAACTCATCGAAGTTTTCCAAAATGACCGGTATCGCATCAGTTCCCAGTTCGCACAGATGATCAATATCGATCATTCTGTGTCTTTCTGTCATTTGGTAGATATTATATCTGGCTATGAGCACCGTCGGATGAGAGAATACCAAGATCGTCACGGCAACGGTAATTATTGTGATGCCATATCTGAACAACGGAAAGCTCTCTCTGTATATATAGATTATCACTCCTGCCAGTAATACAGCTAGTACCACCAGTGCGTACAATACATATACCCTGAGTCTTGTCAGATCATATTCTCTTACATAGAGCATCATCCTGTACGCACTCGATGCTATCATTACATAAGTGCAGATACAGATGACGGTGAGTATCGCTTTAAGTACCCTGCTCTCACCGAAGAAGTACGATGCCACGAGCACAATGATAAGATTCAGTATGCAGACCGTCAGCAGCTCGTAGAAACCTTCACGGGCATATTTGGCATATGTATACCCGTCAGGCAGAGTCAGGAAATTGCCGAATGTCAGATATATTACCTGTATACCGCAGAAGAACAGATATATAACTGTAATGATCGAGGTGACCGTGATGGCCAGAACAGGCTCATATACATGATGTTCTTTGTCATCAACACTTATACTCTTTTCATCAAGATATCTTATGACCGCATAAGATACGGTGAATATAAACAACATTGTTATCAATACGCCGATTATGTTCTCAAGATCTATGACTTCGAGTATCCTGTCCACCGCTTCTTTAAATACCGCATCGGCTTTGCATAAAAGAGCCAGTATGACGGCTACGAGCGGAATGGATACCAAAATACCGATACCGACATATAAAAGTTTGCTGTTCTTTTTAGTAACCGGATTACCTTCCTTATCGACTTTTTCTTCTTTATTCCTGGCATTCTGCATAAATACGAATGTCTCGGAAAATGCGGATACACAATTCTCCACCGTTCCGCCGATCAGCTGTATAAGTGCCTGTATATATCCCATGAATTTCCATTCTTTTTCATCATAGAGTATATGCAGACCAAAAATGCCTATAAGGATGGCTGTCATACATTTGGCAAGTCCGGTCATCTGCTTATCTTCAGTAAGAAATACACTTACTCCCAACAATGTGATGACTATCGGATACCATATGTCCTTACGCTGCCATTTACCTTCCATTTTTCGCAGACAAAGGACGTAATATGCGACCGTGGAAATCGCAAAGAACGGGAATGTGATACCTCTGTGATTTTTATACAGACAGAAAGTCGCAAAAACGGCATATATTATCGTGTACAGTCCGTATTTGGATATCTTCTCTTCTCTTTTTGCAACGGTTTTTGTCTGTCTCTGTTTCTGTGTCATCTGCACAGTCCTGTCTGTTGCGGCTTCTGTGGCAGTTTCATTGTCGCTCCCCGGTCTGGGTACAAAAATTCCATTGTTTTCCATTTTTCTTCCTACTTTTATTCCCCTGTAGTTTCCTTTATAAGCTCCGTGATCTTCGCGATGGGATCGATCTCCATACGCTTATTCATATTGGCTATATATCGTTCTCTGTCATTATATACACTCATCACGGTCTCGATCAACATGGAAGGATCCAGTGCCTCTTCCTTGATTACTTCGGAAAAACCGGAGGCCTTGAACGATTCGGCATTAAGCACCTGATCTCCCCTGCTGCCTACGGACAAAGGTATTAGTACGTTGGGCTTTTTCAGCTCAAGTATTTCATTGATGGCATTGGCACCCGCTCTGGAGATGATCATATCCGCCATGGCAAAGATATCTTTGAGCTCATCTTTTATATACTCATACTGCTTATAGCCTTCAACATTAAGCATCATATTGTCGACCTTGTCTTTACCACACAGATGCACGACATCAAAGGTACTTAAAAGCTTGGGTAACGACTCCCTGACCATTTCATTGACACTCTGTGCACCCTGCGAGCCTCCTATGACCATAAGGATAGGCTTGTCTCCGCTTAATCCGGTAAAATTAAGACCTTTTTGTCTGTCACCGGTATGGAGTTCCTGCCTGATCGGTGATCCTGTAAGCACCGCTCTGTTACTCGGCATATGTTCCATGGTCTCCGGAAAATTACAGCATATCTTTTTAGCTACGGGAATACAAAGCTTGTTGGCAAGTCCGGGTGTCATATCCGATTCATGAATAACACATGGAATATTCAGTTTTGCTGCTGCCCTTACCACCGGAACTGCAACAAAACCGCCTTTTGAAAAGACTACATCCGGTCGAATATCCTTAAGGATCTTTTTTGCTTCCTTATATCCCTTGATGACATGGAAAATATCAGAGAAATTTTTAAGGTCAAAATATCTTCTGAGTTTTCCTGTGGCTATTCCATAATAGGGAATATTTATATCCTCTATAAGCTGCTTTTCTATTCCTGCATAAGATCCAATATAACTTATATCATAACCTGATTCTTTAAGACTCGGTATAAGCGCTATATTCGGTGTAACATGTCCGGCTGTCCCTCCGCCGGTAAGAACAATTTTTTTCATATTCCTTCAAGCCTCATCAATAAAACATAAGATTCAGATCCGCATCTCCCTTGATACCATCCACACTTCCTGCAGCGGTATATTGCCAAATTCTGCATTTGTATGGGAATCTCAGAGGATAATGATAATATGCAAACCACTTTTCATAACTTTCAAGCTGTGCAAAATCAAGCATGATAAGCATACTCTTTAAATTGCCGTATATCATCGGAGTATACCCGGCTTCTTTTATTCTCTCACAAAATGCAATAACTGCCTTAGTTCTGTCTTCCTGAGTCAGATTTCTTGTTCTGCTCCTACTTACATTGGCAGACTGTTCCACATCGAGGACTATAGGAAGTTCTATATGATAATCCTGCAAAAGATCCAGTACATACTCTGCTTCTTCTATACCTTCCCTTTCATTTAAAGCTTCCGTAAAAAAATACACTCCGCAGTCCAGTCCTGCTTCATTGCAGCCTTTTATATTATCCTCATATTTTTCATCAGTTACTATCTTACCGGACTCATAGCCTCTGTAAGCAGCTCTGATAATGGCATATTCGACTCCGTCATTTTTAACCCTATTCCAATCAATATCACCTTGGAACTTGGATACATCTATTCCTTTTTTTGCTTCGACCCCATCTTTGGAATATTTTGCCTCACCTTCATATTCTCCGGTCTCTTCGTTTATAACCGGATATTCCAGTGAAGAAAAATCTATTTCACTTAACTGTAGGCTGTCATCAATATCAAAGAAACAGTACCTTCCTATATCCGGTACAACTATAAGATCAGGAAAAACCGTTTCCAGCATGCTGAGTGTTTCACCATTTTCCATATATCCGCGTATCAAAGACCTGTATTCATCACATGTCTCCTGTGCCACATCTTTGACAGCCTCATCAACAGCAGAATTCATCAGATTTTCTGCTTCTTCTATCGTGATATATGAACCGGATTCCATATCACTTTTTAAAAGCTCCAACTCTGCCTGATTCTCATTTAGGTTGTTAAGTGTCCGCTGATACATCATATACATATACCCGGCAACACCTGAGGATGTAATAATACAGAGAATCAGTATGACCGTGATCACAGCCCTTCTTCTTCTGGCTTTTTTTAGCTTTTTTCTTCTGATCAGTTTTTGTTCTTCTGCTAATCTGTTAGAATCCATATACTCCTTTATTATTCATCTTTTTCATTCTTATAAAGGAATGCCTGATGATCTCTTGTATTGGCTCCAATATCTTCCTTGGTATATATCATCTTAAGCAATATCGGTGTAGATATTGATGATACTATAATGAGCAGGATCACCGCCGTAAAATACACATCATCCATCATTCCAACAGACAGGCCTTTCTGTGAGACTATGAGTGCCACTTCGCCTCTGGTCATCATC
>JAILKC010000112.1 GCA_024694055.1 Lachnospiraceae bacterium
ATGAAGATTTCTTGGGATCGGTAAGGCGCGAGGAGGAAGCGGCTTTTGATACGGCCATACTCTCGGATTATACAGGTGATTTTCCTTTCACGGTCTTAACAAAGACCATGAGGAAAGTGATACTTGACTATGGCGACAGAATACTTACCAAATCGCCCAATAAAGGTTGCAGTGAACTGCGAGGTGAGATATGCCTGTATCTTGCAAGAAGCAGAGGCATACATGTTAAGGCGTCTCAGATCATATTGGGATCGGGTGCGGAGTATCTCTATGGACTTATAGTTCAGCTTCTTGGCAATGACAGGATATATGCGATAGAGGATCCTTCGTATTCCAAGATTGAAAAAGTGTACAGATCGATGGGCGTGTCTTTGGATAAACTTACGCTGTCGGCTGACGGGATATCTTCGACTGCGCTTAATTCGACGAAAGCAAAAGTGCTGCATGTAACGCCCTTTAACAGTTATCCCAGTGGCGTTACGGCAGATGTATCGAAGAAACACGAGTATTTAAGATGGGCTCACCGCCATAACGGCGTTATAGTGGAGGATAATTATGATTCCGAACTCACTGTTTCAAAGAAAGAACATGAACCGCTTTTTACGATGGATGATGAAGCGGATGTGATCTATCTGAATACATTTTCCCGTACCGTGGCTCCGTCGGTGAGAATAGGGTATATGATCCTTCCCGAGAAGATGCTGGATATGTATGAGGAAAGACTTGGATTCTATTCATGTACAGTCCCTATATTCGACCAGTATGTACTGGCGGAAATTATAAAAAACGGGGATTTTGAACGACATATCAATAAGGTCAGACGCCGCAGAAGAAAAGAACAGACATAACCTTCTTTGTAACTGCATTTATACAGCCATGAGCAAAGCTTGTGGCTGTTTTTTTATTCGTGCTATGGTATAATCAACCTATATATGTATATGGGGGTATATGAATATTATTATGAATAACGAGCGGATAGAATTGCGCGATGTGATCTGGGAAGAGGGCGAATACGATTATGAGGCTTCATATGGTTTTACGCCCAATATTTATGCTTATCTGCATGATGACGATAAGAACAGAGACTGCATGCTTGTTGTGCCGGGGGGCGGATATTGCATGTGCGTGCCTCATGAAGGTGAACTTGTGGCGGATGAGTTCTTCGGTCGCGGAATGAATGCCTTTGTTCTTTCTTATACGACGGATATCACGATGTCCGTCCCGCTTAAGAGACAGCCCCTTTTCGATATTGCCAGAGCAGTAAGATATATCCGAAAGAATGCTGAAAGATATAAAGTTAAAGATAAAAAGATCATCATATGCGGATTCTCTGCCGGGGGACATGTATGCGGAAGCCTGGCGGTACATTATGATGACGTAAAGGATTCCAATCCGGATTATTCCGCATATTCGGACAGACCGGACGGGGTGATCCTGTCATATCCCGTTATCACTACGGGCGAGTATACTCATGCTGATTCGGTAAGGGCATTGCTTGGCAATGAACCGTCTGAAGATGAACTTAACTATTTTTCACTTGAAAAATATGTAACCAAGGATACTCCGCCGTGTTTTATATGGCAGACACAGACGGATGATCTTGTACCTGTAGAGAACAGTTATCTTTTTGCGAAGCAGTTGCGTAAGAATAAGGTCATGTTTGCACAGTATACATTTCCGAGGGGATTTCATGGACTTTCAGTTGCCAATGATGCTTTCTTTGCAGGCTGGTCCGGAGGAGAGTATACCATGGAACAGACCATGAAGGCAGCTGAAGCGGTAAGAGACGGCAAGGGCGTGAGAGTATCGGATGCCAGGAGAGAAGAACTGATAGATCAGTTTTTTGGAGAACATGAGGCGCCGGCCTTTGAACCGGATATAAGTCTTAAGGATGATGTCGGTCTGTGGACCGATCTTGCATATGCATGGATAGGGGGAATATCCACGGTTAAGTAGACCGGCATATGCTATATAAGAAGGCACTGTAGCAGTGCATATTGTGTGGAGGGTGTATATGGATTCAAGAGTTGCTTACACGGAAGAGATTGATGATCTCGATGAAGCGGTTTCCGAGATTTTCAGGCAGACAGACGATTTTAAGCTGTTATCTAACAGCATGGCCATTCTGTATACGGAGGAAGATACAGATTACAGAGCGCTGTATGAGAAACTTTCAAAAAAGTGGGATTTCCCTATCATCGGCTGTACTACCATGGCGATGCTTCTTGGTAAAGAGGGATATTGCAGAAACGGCATATCCGTCACTATTTTGACGGCTGATGACTGTACCTTCTCGGCCGGTATGACGGATGACGTAAACGTGTCCAATTATAAGGATCTGATCACGGCAAAATATAACGAACTTAAAAAGGCACATAATGATGACATCAAACTTATCATAAGTTTTGGCGGCATGGTTATCAGCAAGGACAGTGTGGCGGGCGATGATCTGGTTGCACTGCTTAATGAACTCGGAGGCGGAACGCCCATATACGGAGGCAATGCTTCTGATGATTTTTCGTTCGGTAATTATAATCTGTTTTTTAACGGTAATGTTACCAAGTGCGGACAGGTCATAGCTTTGATCTCAGGCAATATAGATCCCATGTTCATATGCCTTAATTCGGTCGAAAACAGGGCCAGGTTCTCGTATAAAGTCACAAGATCAGAAGGCAATTTGGTCTACAGGCTCGGCAACGGCTCGTTTACCGATGCGCTTGTCAAAGAGAACATGCTTGTCTCCGACAAGGACAATGTCCTGGGAGATTATTTGCTCTCACCGTTTATTGTGGGCATAGAAAAAGATGACGGAGACATCGTGGAAGTCGCCCGTAATCTTTCTATGATCAATAGAGATATGGGTATGGGATTCTTCTTGGGAGATATACCGGAGAATTCGATCATGAGTGTTGGTGTCCTTAATCGCCCTGATGTACAGAATACAGTAGAAAAAGCCTTTTCGCTTATGCTTCGACAGATGAGAGGCGCATACAAATACAGGACAATTCTTTGCACTTCGTGCAGTGCAAGATTCTTGGCCTTGGCAAGTAATACCGAGGCGGAGGCCGAGGCATATAAGGGGAGATTGCCCGAACACATATCCTTGTCAGGAATGTATGCATACGGAGAATATTGTCCGCTTAGAGGAGACAAAACCGGCAGGGAATATAATATGTTCCACAATTTCACCTTTACACTCCTTGCGCTTTAAGATAACGGAATGATATATGGAAGTAAATGAACCTGCCAGTCAACATGAACTGGAGATAAAAAAACTAAACAGAGAGATCAAAAGACTTAAGAAGGATAATGAACTGCTAAGGATCGCCAATAATCAGGCGATGAATACTCAGGCGTATATCCAGAGGGATAATTACAGGCAGATGTTTTATAACAATCAATTGCTTAAGACTTATCCGCATCTGCTTATTCTGACTGATGATCAGCTGCAGACCGTCATGACTTCCGATGTGTTTTTTGATCATAACAGAACATTTTCCAAGGATGAGATTGAGAGAGGCGTACCGCTGAGAGATGCTCTTTCGGGAATACTGGCAGAAAGAGATCTTAATCACTTTATGGTCATGTGTCAGGCGGCCATGGTCGGACGCGCCGTTGAACCGTATATTCTTCGTAATATCGTGGGCGGCAGCAAAACGGATTGGCAGATCACAATAAGGCGCATGCACATGGAAGGCCGTGTTACGGGTCTTAATATTGTGTTTGTGGACATGACCATGATGGTAGATGCTCTTGACCGGGCTGAGGCGGCAGATAAGGCAAAGGGTGCATTTTTGGCCAATATGTCGCATGAGATCAGAACCCCGATGAATTCGATAGCGGGAATGTCGGAGCTTATCATAAGAGACAGTAATGATGATATGGCCAGGCAACAGGCCATGATGATCAAGTCGGCATCCAAATCTTTGCTTGCGATCATCAATGATATACTTGACTATTCCAAGATCGAATCAGGCAAGATAGAGTTAAGAGCGGAAGATGTCAGAACTGCTTCCATCATAAGTGACATACTTATGATGATAAAGATAAGGCTTAAGGATGACTCTGTAGAGCTTAACTCTGATATAGACAGCAATTTGCCTTCTGTGATCCATGTGGATGAAGTCAGGCTAAAGCAGATAATGGTCAATCTCATGGGTAATGCGGTCAAGTTTACCGAGAAGGGATATATCAAACTTGGCATGCACATGGATAAGGCAACTGACGGATCGGACCATCTGCACATCTATATCGAGGATACCGGAATGGGTATCAAGAAAGAGGATTTAAAGGATATTTTTTCAAGTTTTACACGTATAGACACCAAGCGTAACCGTGCCGTAGAGGGTACAGGGCTCGGACTTGCCATCAGTAAGGAACTTGTGGAACTCATGGGCGGGACGATATCCGTGGAGAGCGAATACGGTAAGGGTACTACATTTTTCGTTGATATTCCGTGTCCGGTTACGGATCCTACTCCTGTCGGTGATATAAGTGTATCGATCGGAGAAGTGAGAGAGGAAGTCTTTGTGCCGACTTATAAGATTCCGGGAGTAAATATCCTTGTCGTTGATGATAACGAGATGAACCTCACGGTGGTGTCAGGAATATTGGCACCATATGAAGCGAATGTGACATGTGCTACAAGCGGTGAGGAGGCGATATCCAAATTCGCAAAAGAAAGGTATGATCTCATCTTCATGGATCATATGATGCCTGTCATGGATGGTAAGGAGACCATGTTTAAGATCCGCGGCATGCAGGGTGGGGAGAATGTCAAGATTGTTGTGGTCACGGCCAATGCCATCAACGGTGTGGATGAAGCGTACATGGATATGGGATTCGATGACTATCTGTCCAAACCGATCGATCCGGCGTGTCTGGATGGGATGCTCAAGAAACATTTGGATCCTGATTGGATAGTAGAAAAAGGCGGGCAGAAGAGCCCGGGAGATATACATGACACGGATGTCAGAATTGCGAATTCGTATGATGAGATCAAAGAGACTTATGAGGAAGAAACAAATATGGGACAGAGCAATGAAGAGGTAAAATTGATAGATAAGGCTGTTGGCCTTAGATATTGCATGGGTAAGGAAGACTTTTACAAGAATGTGTTGAATATCTTTGCTGAATCCAATGAATGTTCTTCTCTTAAGGAGATGTATGACAAAGAGGACTGGGAACAGTATCACACCATCATACATGCCGTTAAGGGAACGGCGCTTACGATAGGTGCAACAGCATTGTCCGAAAAGGCAAAGGGACTTAACCAGGCTGCCAAGGATGGTGATATCGCATATATTAAGGAACACCATGATGAATTCATGGAAGATTACGTTAAGGTATTGGAATTGATTAAAAAAGGAGAAATATGAACATGAAACATGTGACTTACAATCCCAAGGGAGTATGCTCTGTACAGATCGATTATGATCTGGATGATGATGGTAAGATGTATAATCTTGCTTTTACGGGTGGCTGTAACGGTAATCTTAAAGCAATCGGAAGGCTGCTTGAGGGAACTGATGCAAAGAAGGCTGCTGATATCTTGAGAGGCAATGACTGTAAGGGAAGAGGAACATCCTGCGCAGATCAGCTTGCAAGATCCATAGATGAATCCATTGGCGCGTAGTTTTTGGGGTGTGATATGAGTGAGGTATATGGCAATCCCCCGGCGATAGAAGATGCTTCATACAGATATGATGCATTTGATGATGGCAAAGTGCTTTTCGGCAGTAAAGGAAAGCTTCCGCCTATGGGATGGAACAGTTGGAACGCTTTCGGAAGCGGTAATACTGCGGCGCTTACCAAGGCCATGGTCGATAAGATTAAAGAACTTAAACTGGATGAAGCGGGCTACAAGTATGTGGTGCTTGATGACGGATGCTATAAGCCTGTAAGAGTGGACGGACATTTAAAAGCCGACGATGTGAAGTTTGCCGAAGGCTTTTTTGATATGTCCGATTATGTTCACAGGAATGGCCTTAAGTTTGGGCTGTACAATGATATAGGATCGAGACTGTGCTCAGGTGCGGAAGTCGGAATCAGAGGTTATGAGGATGTAGATACCGCGGATTATATGAAGTGGGGTATTGACTTCATCAAAGTGGACAATTGCTACAACGTGTGGGACAATGCCACTTTTTCCGATGGTGAGAATGCCAGATTTACCTTTGCGCCCGGTATTAAGAGCATAAGTATAAAAGGCGACGGAACCGATCTTAAGCTTTCTGCGGTACGTGACGGCATGATAACCGGTACCAGGGCATATGTATCAGGTGACTGTGTGACCGGCATAGGGACATATGACGGAACTGCCCCTGATGCGGCTCCTGTTAAGACTGATATGATGAGCAGTGAGCTTAGGTTTGATGTGGCGGTGGAGACGGAAGGAGATTATGAACTGTCCGTTGAATATGCAACCGGCAGAACAGAAGGCGTGGGTGAATGGCTTCAGTTGGCTGTGGGACAGGGCGATGATACCCGTATGATCTGGGATGACCTTCTGCCTGCTACACAGAACAGTTCGTCGTATGAATTCAGTAAGCCTTTTACTTTAAGACTTAAAAAGGGCAATAATCTGATAAGGATCATGAATCACAGGCGTCAGGAGAATACTTTATGGTCTTACGCAAAGATACGTGAATGCTTTAGGAATGCTGCCCCTGATAAGGACATAGTATTCTCGATATGCGAGTGGGGCAAGACACAGCCTCATAACTGGGGATACAAGGTCGGAGATACATGGAGAATACTTAATGACATCACATTCCAGGTGGGTGCTGACGGAGATCCGGGACACGGAGCGTGGGAAGGAGCTTATACGACGAGCGTGACCGCGCAGTATAACAAAGCAGTGATCATGGATGAATTTGCAGGCCTTGATAAAGGGTGGAATGATCCGGATATGCTCATGATAGGAATGGACGGACTGGATGAAACCATGTGTAAGACACATATGACCATGTGGTGTATGCTCAATGCTCCGCTTATGTTGGGTCTTGATCTGCGCAAGGTAAAGACAGGCGATGCGATCTGGAAGATCATCTCCAATAAAGAAGTGATCGCTCTTAATCAGGATGCACTTGGGGTCCAGTCAAAGAGGATATTTACTACCAAGGCTGTTAAGCCTGATAAGGCGTATATAAGGGACAATGACAGAATAGATGTGCTCGCCAAACCACTTGCTGACGGAAGTGTTGCACTTTCATTTATCAATGTGAGTACGGGCAAGAGATATGACAAAGTAAGCATCACCAAGGATCTTATATGTGAATACATCGGAGACAAGATGACAGACGTGTCACTTTTTGCAAATGCAAAAGAGTATGAACTTACGGATGTCTGGAGCGGGGAAAAGCACATAAACTCTGATTGTGTATTCTCTGTTGATGGCATTGAAGCCTATGACAATATCACATATAAGATTACGCCGGTAAGATGATGAATACAATAAGTACAGGCAGATTCACGCAGTTGCTCTATGATATGGAAAGGCTTGATGGTGAATCTGCTTTTATACTCAGAAAAAAAGGCCGTATTGAAGAAAGTGATGTGATATATGCAGACAGGGCAATTGATCGCAAGACTGCGGCAAGGCTTCTGCATGTCTATATACGTGATGAGATCGGAGAGAAAAATGAAGCGGATATAACTCCGGCGACAAGCCTAAAAGATCTCTACGACTGCAGAGTATGTGCCGGGCACATAGCACAGGTATATATAAAGGGGATCATGGAGCCTGCCAAGCTTGATGAGGTATATATATTTGACGGCAATGGCCTTGTGGATGAAAAAGAAGCATATACATATATAGAAAGGGTTAAGGATCGAAGGGAGAAAAAGAATGAGCAAAGATAGGCGCATACGCGGGTTACATGGCAGGGAAGTAAGTCTGTATGACAATGAGCTTAAAAGACGTGAACAGGATAACCGTTCATACATGATGGAACTTGCGCCGGAAGCATTGCTTCAGAATTATTATCTTGAAGCAGGAATCGGACAGGTATTTGGGGGCAAGATACTTAAACATTCAGGATGGGAAGATCCTACCTGCCAGCTCAGGGGACATTTTTTGGGACATTACTTAAGTGCTTCGGCCATGAGATATCATGAGACCGGCGACATAGAGATAATAGCCAAGGCCAATGCCATAGTAAGTGAACTGCACCTGTGCCAGAAGGAAAATGGCGGTCAGTGGGCTGCTTCCATTCCTGAGAAGTATTTTACGTGGATAGCCAAGGGAAAAGCTGTATGGGCGCCGCATTATACCGTGCACAAGACATTCATGGGCCTTCTTGATATGTACAGATATGCGGACAATAAAGAGGCTTTGGATGTTGCCGTGGAATTTTCAAAATGGTTCGACGAGTATACTTCGGACAAGACCAGGGAGGAAATGGATAATATCCTCGATTTTGAGACAGGCGGAATGCTTGAAGTATGGGCTGATCTTCTGGAATTCACCGGATGTGAGAGATATAAGAGACTGATCGAGAGATATTACAGAGGACGCCTCTTTGATCCATTGCTTGACGGAGTGGATGTGCTTAGCAATATGCATGCCAATACAACCATCCCTGAGGCAATAGGATGCATGAGAGTCTATGAAGTGACGGGCGAAGAGCGATTTTATAAGATAGCTCAGGCATATTGGGATATGGCCGTTAAGAAGAGAGAGAGTTTTGTTACAGGCGGTCAGACGCTGGGTGAGATATGGACACCGGCGGGTGATATGAGAGCAAGGCTTGGCGAGAAGAATCAGGAACATTGTACGGTTTACAATATGATGCGTCTTGCAGATATGCTCTTTAGATATAACGGTGAGCCTGAGTATCTTGATTATATAGAGCGCAATCTCTATAACGGCATTATGGCACAGGGATATTATAAGGGCGGCCATACCAACGGACAGACGGATGAATACCCTGATGAAGGCTTGATCACGTATTTCCTTCCGCTTAGTGCAGGCAGTAGAAAAGGATGGGGATCTAAGACCTCTGATTTTTTCTGCTGCCACGGTACCCTTGTACAGGCCAATTCGGCGCATAATAAATATCTGTATTATACCGATGATAAGAGTGTATATACCGGAGTGTATGCCGACAGCGATCTAAAGATATGTCTTGGAGGAGAGAATATACTCATCAAACAGCGCCGGGATTCACTTAGCGGAAGCATGCATAGCGGAAGCACATCGTCCGCATTGCAGGGCATAGATGATAAGACACATATGTATCCTCATCATCCGAATCTTATGTGGATCAATTTTGAGATAGAATGTGTGAATCCTGCCGAGTGGACGATGCATTTAAGAAAACCTTCATGGCTTAAGCGTGATCCTGAGGTATTGCTTAACGGTGAAGTTTTAAAAGCTGATACAGATGAATACGGATATATAAGCATATGCAGGACA
>JAILKC010000068.1 GCA_024694055.1 Lachnospiraceae bacterium
CCAAAGAGACAGCGGCTGAAATTATGGGCATTGAGCTGCATATGGATGAGGAATCCAAGGCAGCAATAGAGGCCTACTTTGCTGCATCAGGCAGGACTCCTACTGATAATAACTGGAAACAGGCGCTTATGCCCAAAGGAGGTATCGTACTTCCCAATCACAACGGAACGGCGCCCGGATGCATAATGTCAGCCGGGGGCAAGCATGTGATACTTCTTCCCGGACCTCCTGAAGAACTTAAACTCATGTTTGAGGAATCGGTGGGACCGTACCTTATGAATCTTACTTCAAGGACCATATATTCACGTACGGTCAAGATATGCGGCATAGGTGAGAGCAGAGCCGAGAGCATGATAGAGGATCTTATTAATGCACAGGGCAATCCTACGATAGCAACATACGCCAAGACCGGCGAGGTGCATATAAGAGTATCGGCCAAAGCCGAAGATGAGGTCATGGCCAAGAAACTGTGCAAGCCCATCGTCAAGGAACTTAAGGAGAGATTCAAAGATGCGATCTATTCGATTGATGACGGTGTGACACTCGAAAAGGCAGTGACAGATCTTGTTATATCCGAGGGACTTACGATTGGGACCGTGGAATCATGCACGGGTGGCCTGTTGGCCGGAAGACTTATCAATGTTCCTGGCATCTCAGAGGTATATAAGTCCGGACTTGTGACTTATTCCAATAAGGCCAAGAGAAAACTCGCCGGAGTCAGGAAGACGACTCTTGACAAATACGGTGCGGTAAGTAAGCAGACCGCCACTGAGATGGTCAAGGGACTTGCTGCTTTATCCAAAGTGGATGTGGCCGTATCGACTACCGGAATCGCGGGGCCAGGAGGCGGGAGCGAAGAAAAACCCGTGGGACTTGTATATATTGCCTGCAGCGTATGCGGAAAAGTGACCGTTAAGGAACATCATTTTTCGGGTAGCAGGTCAAAGATCCGAGAGAACGCGGTCACAGCGGCGCTTAACCTTACAAGACAGTGCCTTTTGGAGTATCACAATGCCAAAGCGCTCGGAAAAAGCAAATAAATGATAATTGTACATAATATACAAAATGCGTATCAGATTTTTGGTGAAACTGATACGCATTTTGTTGTTGAAAAATAATACGCAGTGGGCTATATTATATGTGCATCATATGATCCGGTACATATGGTGGTGATAAGATCCTGATCTGATCCGGCACGTCTGCCGGAGTGCCTTACGCTTCCGGTGGCACTCATTCAGCAATTACGGATTTGAATTTTTAAGAAATAACAGTTGACAATCACGAACATTTGTTTTAATCTGTTATATAGACGTGAACAAGTGTTCAGTTCAAGAAGGAGATGTATCATTATGGAGAAGGAAGAGAAGCTTAAGGCGTTGGATGCTGCAATAGCGCAGATAGAGAGACAGTACGGCAAGGGAGCCGTTATGAAGTTGGGTGATTCCACAGCCAATATGAATGTGGAGGCCATTCCCACCGGTTCGCTCAGCTTGGATCTTGCACTTGGTATAGGCGGTATTCCCAGAGGACGTATTGTGGAGATATACGGACCTGAGTCTTCAGGTAAGACTACTGTTACGCTTCATATGATAGCCGAGGTTCAGAAGCGCGGCGGTATTGCAGGATTTATCGATGCGGAGCATGCACTTGATCCTGTATATGCACAGAATATAGGTGTGGATATAGACAATCTCTATATTTCACAGCCGGACAGCGGTGAGCAGGCTCTTGAGATAGCAGAGACAATGGTTCGTTCCGGAGCCATAGACATAGTTGTTGTCGATTCGGTGGCAGCGCTTGTGCCCAAGCAGGAGATAGACGGCGATATGGGAGATGCCGTTATGGGTGCGCAGGCCAGACTCATGAGTCAGGCCATGAGGAAACTTACTGCAGTCATCAGTAAGTCCAACTGTACGGTTGTATTTATCAATCAGCTCAGAGAGAAGCTGGGAGTTATGTTCGGCAATCCGGAGACGACTACTGGCGGAAGAGCGCTCAAGTTCTACGCATCTGTCAGACTTGATGTCAGAAGAGCAGAGAGTATCAAGCAGGCAGGTGAGGTTGTCGGCAGCCGCACCAAGGTCAAGGTAGTGAAGAATAAGGTAGCACCCCCTTTTAAAGAGGCTGAATTTGATATCATGTTCGGCAAGGGAATATCCCGCATAGGTGACATTCTCGATCTTGCTTCGGATCACGATATCATAGTCAAGTCCGGCGCATGGTATGCATACGAGGGCAATAAGATAGGCCAGGGCAGAGAGAATGCCAAGCAGTATCTTGAGGAACATCCCGATGTATGCAGCGAAGTTGAGAATAAGGTGCGCGATCTCTTTGGCCTTGATACCGATACACCTGCTGCAGGGAAGGATAAGGAGTCCGAGGAATAGTATATATATGTTCGTTAAGAATGTAGAGGATATATCCGGCGGGAGATATAAAGTGACCATGGATGACGATGTCTCGTTCGTTCTGTATAAGGGCGAGATATCGAAGTTTCGTATAGCGGTTGATACGGATGTCGATGATACCGGATATGAGCAGATCATGCATGAGATTCTGCCAAGGAGAGCAAGGCTCAGATTGCTTAATCTGCTTGCCCGCCGCCCATACACGGAACATCAGCTTAAGGTTAAGCTTATCGACGGAGGATATCCGGAATCTATAGCAGATGATGCCATATCATATGTATCCGGGATGCATTTGATCGATGATTACGGTTACTGTAGGGATTATATATTCCACAGCAGTGCCACCAAGAGTCGTAAGCGTATTGTGAGCGACCTCCTTAAGAAGGGAGTGCCCGCCTGCGTCATAGAGTCTGCCATGAGCAGCATAGAAGATGACGGAGATCTGGCAGAGGAGGATTCGCTCATATACAGGCTTATGGAGAAGAGATCATATAATAAGGATACTGCCACATATGAAGAGAAACAGAAGATGCTCAGGTTCCTGTATGGCAGAGGATTTGCATGTGAGGCCATTGACAGATGTATGAAGTCATAGGCCTTATTGCATTTTGCCTGTTTTCTTGCCTATATCGGTATTTTTCATCATCCGAAGACTTACTGATGTACTTGACATAACTATTTCTTAAGTGTAATATTGATATGTTGTAGTTTATGCTATCAAAGGGTCACTCTACATGGCTCTTTAAGGTTATATAGTATTTAAGTACAATGAAAACAAAATAAGGAGGTGCTCCTGCATATGATGGGTATAATCATTGCAGTGGTGGCGTCTCTGGTTGTAGCGGTACCTGTTACCTTTGTTGTTACTTCCAATTATCAGAAGAACGCAGCTAAGTCTAAGATAGGAAGTGCGGAGGAACAGGCAAGAGAGATCATCGATGAAGCTCTTAAGACTGCTGAAGAGAAGAAGCGTGAAGGCTTGCTTGAGGTTAAGGAAGAGTCCATTCGTACCAAGAATGAACTTGATAAGGAGATCAAGGAGCGTCGTGCAGAGATACAGCGTAATGAACGCCGTATTCAGCAGAAAGAAGAGAACATAGACCGCAAGACAGAGGCCATCGAGAAGAAGGAGGCTAGCCTTGTTGCCAGAGAAGAGAATCTCAACAAGCAAAAAGAGGCTATAGCCAAGCTCAATGAAGAGCGTGTACAGGAACTCGAGCGAATCTCAGGATTAACCTCCGACCAGGCAAAAGATTATCTACTGAAAATTGTTGAAGACGAAGTAAAGCATGAGACGGCTGTCATGGTAAAAGAACTTGAGAGCCGTGCCAAGGAAGAGGCCGATAAGAAGGCTAAGGAATATGTGGTCAATGCAATACAGAGATGTGCTGCAGATCATGTATCGGAGACTACGATCTCGGTCGTTAATCTTCCCAACGATGAAATGAAAGGAAGGATCATCGGTAGAGAGGGTAGAAATATCCGTACTATCGAGACTCTCACAGGAGTGGATCTTATAATAGATGATACTCCGGAGGCAGTCATCCTCTCGGGATTTGATCCGATCCGCAGAGAAGTAGCCCGTATAGCACTTGAGAAGTTGATCATAGACGGACGTATTCATCCGGCTAAGATCGAGGAGATGGTAGAGAAGGCTCAGAAAGAAGTCGAGACCATGATCAAGGAAGAGGGTGAAGCAGCTCTGTTGGAAGTTGGCGTGCATGGAATTCATCCCGAACTTGTTAAACTCCTCGGTAAGATGAAGTTCAGAACGAGTTACGGACAGAATGCTCTTAAGCATTCGATAGAAGTAGCTCAGCTGTCAGGTCTTTTGGCGTCAGAGCTTGGACTCGATGTCAGGATCGCCAAGCGTGCAGGACTTTTGCATGACATAGGTAAGTCAGTTGATCACGAGATGGAAGGATCTCATGTTCAGCTGGGTGTAGAGTTGTGCAGAAAGTACAAGGAATCAGCGCTTGTTATCAATGCGGTTGAGTCACATCACGGTGATGTGGAGCCTACTTCGCTCATCGCATGTCTGGTTCAGGCTGCAGATGCCATTTCGGCGGCAAGACCCGGAGCCAGAAGAGAGACACTGGAGACATATACAAGTCGTCTTCGTCAGTTAGAAGAGATATCCAACAGTTTCAAGGGTGTAGATAAGTCATTTGCCATTCATGCCGGTAGAGAGGTTCGTATAATGGTGATTCCGGAACAGATTTCAGATGCAGATATGGTATTGCTCGCAAGAGACATATCTAAGCAGATTGAGGAGCAGATGGAATATCCGGGACAGATCAAAGTTAATGTGATACGTGAATCACGAGTTACGGATTACGCGAAGTAAACCAAAGGGGTTGCAGCAATGCAACCTCTTTTTTATTGGCTGCTTGGAGAAAAATTGTGTGTTGCGGAAAAAACGGAAATAGGGTAGAATAGTCTGTGACCATATTATTGTATACAATTATACAAAACAAATGAGGGATTTATGAAAAAGTACAAGGAATTGAGTAGAGAAGAACTTGAGACGCTTAGAAGTGAGTTGCAGAAGGCATTTGAGGATGCAAAGGGAAAAGGCCTTAGCCTAAATATGGCCAGAGGTAAGCCATCACCGCTGCAGCTTGACATTTCGGGAGAACTTTGCGATGCTTTGACTTCGTCTTCGGACTTTATTACAGAATCGGGCATTGATATTCGTAATTACGGCGAACTTACGGGATTGCCTGAAGCCAAGAAACTTATGGGTGATATGATGGGTGTTGATGCAGATAAGGTGATAGTATTCGGTAATGCTTCACTTCCCATTATGTATGATACGGTATCAAGATCCTATGCCTTTGGTGTGAACGGTTCTACACCGTGGTGTAAGCTTGACAAGGTAAAGTTCTTATGTCCGGTTCCCGGATATGATAGGCATTTTGCCATCACAGAGCAGTTTGGTATAGAGATGATCGCAGTTCCGATGGATGACAACGGACCTGATATGGATATTGTAAGGAAATATGTTGAATCCGATGATTCGGTTAAGGGCATATGGTGTGTTCCGAGATTCTCCAATCCTGCCGGTGTGGTATATTCAGACGACGTAGTAAAAGCCTTTGCTACACTTAAGCCTGCCGCAGAGGATTTTAGGATATACTGGGACAACGCATATGCGGTTCACAGCCTGTATGATGATGCTCCAAAGCTTCTGGATATCATAGGAGAATGTGAAAAGGCCGGCCATCCTGACATGATATTTGAGTTCTGCTCGACTTCAAAGATTAGTTTCGCCGGAGCCGGTATAGCTGCTATGGCTTCTTCTGCCGATAATCTTGCCTGGGTCAAGAAGACAATGACCATTCAGACCATAGGATACGATAAGGTCAATCAGTTAAGACATGTTCGCTATTTTAAAGATATAGACGGTATAAGGGAGCATATGAAGAAGCATGCCGAGATCCTAAGACCCAAGTTCGAAGCCGTGTATGATGAGTTTGAAAAGGAATTAAGCGGACTTGATATAGCCACATGGACAACTCCCAAGGGAGGTTACTTTATATCATTCAATGCCATGGAAGGTACCGCCAAAGAGATAGTAGCCAAGTGTAAGGAAGCGGGTGTGACACTTACCGGAGCAGGTGCCACCTATCCTTATGGCAAGGATCCAAAAGACAGCAATATAAGGATTGCGCCTTCATTCCCCTCAGCAGAGGATATGAAGAAAGCGGCAGAAGTCTTTGTACTTTGCGTAAAGCTTGTTACTGTAGAGCATTTGCTTGGCGCTTGACCGGACTGATATGTATATATAAGACCACGTTCGCTGAGAACGTGGTTTCTTTTTTGCAAAATCGACTGTAAAGAAGTGGTTTACGATAATTTTTAAAAATTTTTTTTTACAACATCTAGTGGACATAACAAAATGTCTGTCCGAGATGTTGTGGAAAATGCCGAAAAAGCTTGTAAAATAGGGATTTGTGGCAAAAAAGCCGATTGATTTTCTGTTACTTAGTGAGTATAATGTAACAGTACGACAACCCAAGAGAATTGGGATGGATAGGGGTTTTTTATCAGATGCAGAAAGAGATTGATTCTTTCATTTCTTATTTACATAACGTTAAGAAGACTTCTTCCAACACCGAACTCTCATATCAGAGGGATCTTAAGAAGCTTAAGTCCTATCTGGAGAGCACAGGTATCAGGAACACTCAGGACATAACAGAAAAGGCATTGCTTGATTATGTACAGAGTATGGCTGACGCAGGCTTTAAGCCGGCGACGGTCTCAAGGAATATTGCTTCCATTAAAGCATGGTTCCATTACATTACCGGAGAAGGAATGGTATCCAAGGATATCTCGGTTGGACTTAAGGCGCCCAAGATAGAGAAGAGAGTTCCGGAGATAATGAGTCTGTCAGAAGTCAATTCTTTACTTGAACAGCCTACCGGTGATACTCCCAAAGAGATCAGGGACAAGGCAATGTTGGAATTACTGTATGCCACAGGCATCAGGGTTACGGAACTTATCACACTTAAGTTAAGCGACCTTAACCTGCAGATGAATATAATCACATGCAGGGACAGCCATAAAGAACGAGTTGTTCCGTTTGGCGCAACAGCGAGATCTGCCATAGTAAGATACATGAATGAGGGCAGAGACAAGCTTATAGGCGGGCATTCAGTGGATACGCTTTTTGTAAATTGCTCGGGTGAAGAGATGAGCAGACAGGGTTTCTGGAAACTTATCAAGTATTACACCAAGAAAGCCGGAATAGAGGCGGACATCACGCCGCATACATTAAGACATTCTTTTGCGGCACATCTGGTTGAGAATGGAGCGGATCTTAAGAGCGTTCAGGAGATGCTTGGTCATTCCGATATATCGACCACCCAGATATATGCCAATATCAATCATAATCATTTAAGAGATGTATATGCTAAGAGTCATCCGAGACAGTAGGATGGCTCTTTTTTTGAGTTAAGAAATTCTTAAGAGAATATGTTGCTTTGTTTTATTGAAGAATATCTGGCCGGCGATATAATTACAGTAAGGTAAGATCCGATATGGAACTATATGGAACGCAGATGAGGAATGAAGGTATATGATAAAGGATATGTTAAACAATCTTTTGGGTTCGGACATGGATAATGAAGACAGTCCCGGAACAGATAAGAATAAACAGTTCATGATAGAAGCGATAGTAGGATGTGTGGTGCTCATCACACTCATAATATTTGCGATATGGTTGCTTTTGCGTAAAGAGTTGCCTACAGACACGGCAAAAGAAATTGCGGTAGAGGCTGAAGATGTAAGAGAGACGACAGAGCCTGTCGATATGGATACGGAGAATGCGGTATCGGTGCCCGATGCAGATGTAACAGATAAGACAACAGACGTTACTGAATCTGATCGAAGTAAGGGAATAGACGTAAGCAAAGTACAGAGAGATAAAAAACTTAAGGGAACCGGAGAACTGCCACAGGTATATACACCGGGCAAGGCGCTCAAGTATTCCGATGATGACTACCAGATGCCTGAACTGTACGGATACTGGGACGAATACAAACTTGATGCCGTGTCGGATATCATTAAGCTTGAACGTATGAGAAAGATCACCGATAAACTTAAGGGATCCAATGATTTCTATTATTATGGAGATAAGGATGCCGAGGGAAGACCCGAGGGTAAGGGACTGGCGATATACGCGAATAACACTTATTATTTTGGCGACTGGAAGGCCGGCTTAAGAAGCGGTAACGGTATGTGGGTGCGCATATTTATTGATGAACCTGGCGTGGTCAATGGTGTGGACGGAGTTACATGGCATCAGTATTCCGGAGAGTGGAAGGATGATTATCCCAACGGTAGCGGTCAGGAGAATATCACCTACGAAGGGGCATGTGATGAAGAATATGCCATTCGAAATGTTATAGGAGGATTTAATTATGGCTTCTATGACGGGGAAGTGTATGTAATGACTGATGACAGAAAAGGCAGCTCAACTGACTGGTACGGAAATGCAAAACGTGGTATATTCACATATATAGGTGAAAAGTCCGATTCCCAGGGCAAGCGTCCCATATGGAAAGCCGGAGACGGATATGATACCGGCGAGGAGGATGACTGCCGGTGGATTTATCCTTCTGACAATGCTGATTTCGGGATCGCCGGACTCAAAAAGGGCTGATAATATACAGGCATAAAATGGGCAATATCATTGATTATGTAAAAGAATATGGAGACAGGACATTTGTGGAGCGACCGTTTGACGAGGTCGATGCTTTAGTCCTGTCTCAATTTGTATACATGAAATGGGAACATGTCATTCCGGGACTTGAAGCCGCTGCAGAGCCGCTTAGCCTTGTACAGATGGAAGGTATGATCTTATCGGAGGATCTTATGGATAAGGTCTTTATGGATGAGAGGTATGCAAAGGACAATAAGGCTCTCTTTAAGGCAATGGTTCAGAGCAGACGGTTTGGAGACATGAAGTGTAATTATCTCGTGGAAGATAAGAATGAGGAGATAGTAACGCAGTTTTTCGCCATTACGGTATTTCCGGTCGGAGCTCTTCCTGTGGTGGTTTTTCGAGGCACCGATGAATCTATGCTCGGTTGGAAAGAAGATTTTAACATGGCTTACAGATCACCCGTGCCGGGACAGACCTTGGCATCTCTGTATCTTAAACAGGTTGCCCTGAGGATAGACGGTGATTTTGTGACTGCGGGCCATTCAAAAGGCGGTAATCTTGCTGCATATTCGGTCATGACCGCGCCGAAGGCTTTACAGGATCGGGTTGTTCGAATATATGACTACGATGGTCCGGGATTTAAGAATGAGACCAAGAGCCGGCATGGCTATGAGAAAATAGAGGATAAGATATTCAAGGTAGTTCCCGAATCCTCCATAGTAGGGGTGATCCTTGAGCATGCGGGAGGATATAAGGCAACAGACTCAACGGCCAAAGGAGCAATGCAACATAATCCTTATACATGGGTGATAAGTGACGGAGCTTTTGCTTATCTCACAGATGTAAGACATTCGTCGGGACTGTTTCGGGATGCCATTACGACTTGGATGAGCGAACTTGGAGATGATGAACGTGAGCTGGTATTCGGCACCATATATAATATTTTGGCTACTACAGGAGCGGAGACTACCATAGAACTTAAAAAGGACAGGATGGCGCCTGTCAATATGCTTAAGGCCATTATAGATCTTCCTGAGGATACAAAGGAAAGAGCCAAGGAGATTTTGCATGAATTTAAGATTCATGTATAGGGGTTAAGATACTTGTATTTTTTGCCGATAATGATAATATAAGAGTATAGATACAGGTCGTTTATGCTCTTTAGCCAAGGATGGCGTCTTTTTGCAAGGAGGTGCACATATGAATCTGTCAACAGGTAATGATTATTCTTTTTTGTTCGGTGGCCAGAGCTCTGCCACGGAGAGTTCAGGTTTTTCCCTAAATGATTATGCAAGTATTAAGAATGGCTCTTATGGTAAGCTGATGAAAGCATATTATAAGGAGCAGAAGAACGGCGGCAAGTCTGCAGAGGAGGTTAAGCAGGAGACTCAGACCAAGGGCGTAGAGTATTCCGAGACCGCTTCGCTTGCCGATAAGTTTGACAAGTCCGTGAGCAAATTACTTAATTCTTCCGATCTTTTTGAACTCAAAGAAGTTACTGAGAAGAATGAGGATGGCGTAGAGAATACCAAGTCTGAATATGACAGAGATGCTATTTTGAGTGCAGTCAAGGATTTTGCCAAGAGCTACAATGATCTTATGTCCAAGGCCACGAAGTCTACTAATAAGAACGTGGCACGCAGGGCCGAGAATCTGGCGGGTCAGGTAACCAACTACTACAAGCAGCTTAAGGCTGCAGGTATAGAGATCAATGAAGACGGTACGCTTAATGTAAATGAAGACACCATTAAGAATGCTGATGTCAGTGCACTTAAGAGAGCGTTTAACGGTAAAGATTCCATGCTTGGACAGATCGCTTCCAAGGTAGACCAGATAGGCAATGCGGCAGAAAGTGCAGCCAAGAATCTCAAGGGCTATACAAAGTCTGCCAAGTATGCATCGGATTCAAGCGCCATAGGCAATTTATTAAATAATCAGGTATGATCAATAATCACACTAACAGCTTAAAGACGTGATCCAATCAAGAAGGGAAGCCTCCAAAGAGGCTTCCCACTTTAGGCTTATGTAATGCCATGACCATGTGGAGAGACTGATGGATAAAAACAGGTTTTTGGAGTTTTTCAGAAAACACGGCAATGTCAATGCGTGCATAGTATGTATTCTGGGGGTGGGTATCAATCTGCTGTTTGATGCAGCCGTATCTGCCATGGGATTGCCGTTACATTTGGATACAATCGGTACGGTGACCGTGGCTGTCATGGGTGGTTATCTTCCTGCCGTTGCAGTAGGCTTTCTGACCAATCTTATCAGAAGTTTTACCAATCAGTCTGCCATGTACTACGGTGTATTGAATGTTCTTATTGCGTACGTGGCGTCTTTTCTTGCCAGACGCGGATATTTTAAGAGATGGCAGGGAATGTACATAACGGTGCCGATCTTTACGATCATCGGTGGCGGCTTGGGCATGCTCATTCCCTGGTATATGGAGAGTCTTGCTTTTGACGGTGAAGCATTGAGTGCGATACTGTATCAGACAGGATTCTTCAATTCTTTTGTGTCGCATCTTTTGGCAAGTCTTATCATGGATCTTCCCGATAAATTGGCAACAGTTGTGATAGTGATGCTCATACTGCATTTTATTCCGGCGAATTTCTACAGGTACTGTGGATTCCATATGTGGATGCAAAAGCCCGTATCAGGCATGGATATGATGACCAAGGTCAGATCCAATGTAAGGGTTTTATCTTTGCGAATAAAGATGTTGATCGTTTTGGTGATCTCTCTTACAGTAGTAGGCTTGGTCGCCATGTTCATTGGAGTACGTATATATTACAAAGCAAGTATCAATGAGCATATGCGTTTGGCACAGGGAACGGCCTCGTTGGCGGCGAAGGTCATAGACGGAGACAGAGTGAATGATTATCTCGCAACCGGCGGTAAAGCGGAAGGGTATGAGGAGACTAAGAGATTGCTTGTCGATATCCTTCAGAGTTCGCCCGAGGTATCATTTCTGTATTCCTATAAGATCACAGACAAAGGTTACAGAGTTGTATTTGATATAGATACGGAAGATGTGCCTGCCAATGCCATAGGAGAACTGCTTCCGGTTGAAGAAAGCTTTGCTGCGGTCATTCCGGATCTTTTGGAAGGCAAGGAAGTAGAGCCTGTTTATACCAATGATAATTACGGCCACCTTCTGACGGCCATGAAACCGGTATACGATTCAGCAGGCAAGTGTGTCTGTTATGCAATAGTGGATGTTGATGTTGAAAAGATCAATACTAATATGAGAAGCTTTTTGGCTGAGATGATCACGATCTTTTTGAGTTTCTTTATTCTGCTTTGTGTCTTTGTGGTATGGCTCAGCGACTATCATATCATATATCCCGTCAGATCCATCACTACACAGCTTGATGGATTTGCCAATACTTTGGATTCGCAGTCTTTGCTTGATGAATATGTCAAGGAACTTAGAAGTCTGGATATACATACCGGTGACGAAGTTGAGAGACTGTTTAAATCAATCTGCAGTATGACGCGTGATCAGGCGGAGCAGACAAGGAGCATCAGACAGTTATCAAGTTCAACTGCCAGGATGCAGGACGGACTTATCATCACCATGGCCAATATGGTGGAAAATCGTGACTCGGATACAGGTGCGCATGTTCAGAAGACTTCCGCATATGTGAAGATCATAGTTGAAGGATTAAAGGCCAAGGGATATTATGCGGAGAAGATCACTCCGAAGTTCATGTCGGCGGTTGTGCGTTCCGCACCGCTTCATGATGTCGGCAAGATAAATATACCCGATGAGGTGCTTAATAAGCCCGGTAAGCTTACAGATGAAGAATATGAGATCATGAAGACTCATACCACGGCAGGTAAGAAGATAATAGAGGATGCCATTGATACCGTGGAAGGGGAGAATTATTTAAAAGAAGCACGAAATATGGCCGCATATCATCATGAGAGATGGGACGGCAAGGGATATCCCGAGCAGCTTCACGGAGAAGTCATTCCGTTGGCCGCACGTATCATGGCTGTGGCGGATGTATTTGATGCGCTTACATCTCCAAGAGTGTACAAGCCGGCATTTCCGCTTGAGAAGGCTCTGGCGATCATAGAAGAGGGAAAAGGCACACAGTTTGATCCGAAGTGTGTGGAGGTATTTATGGATTCCCTGTCAGAAGTAAAGGTCATCTTAAGAAAGTACAATCAGAATGTGTAGAGGGAGGATATGCGGATGAAGAAAAGACATATCAATATCATCGTGGCTTCCCTTGCATTACTGTGCCTTTGCATGTCGGCCGTACTTCCGGCATATGCAGCAGCCAATGATTCCGCAGATAAGGTTAAAAATTCGCCTTTTGGCGGTGGTTATGCTCTGACCGGGCAGATTCCGAACGTTTCTTATCATACAGAACTTTATGATGCGACCAACGGCCTTCCTACATCGGATGCCAATTTTATATTGGGTTCAAGAGACGGTTATGTGTGGATAGGCGGATACAGCGGCATCATTCGGTACGACGGTTCATCTTTTAACAGACTGGATACTTCCGGAGGCCTTACAAGCGGAAGAGGCATTTTTGAAGACAGAAGAGGCAGGATATGGATCGGAACCAATGATAACGGAGTTGTGGTGATCGATGGTAACGAAAGTACGCATATCACATACAAAGAGGGATTGCCGTCTTCTTCAATAAGGATATTTGCTGAAGACGGTGACGGAGATATATATGTCGGTACCACGGCGGGTGTGTGCTACGTGGATGATCAGATGCTTGTGCATGTGGTTGATGATGAGCGTATCAATGAAGAACGTGTACTTAAACTTGTGTCGGATTCAAAAGGAAGGGTATACGGACAGACCAATTCCGGTATCGTGTTCTCCATAGACGATCATAAGATATCGGCTCTTTATAATAGTTCTGATCTTGGCATCAGCAAGATCACGACTATTCTGGCGGATCCCGTTCGTGACGGAGAATTGTATTTTGGAACGGAAGACAATGTAGTATACCGTGGCAAGTTCGGTTCCATGGACTTCCAGATGAAGCGTATAGGTCTGGGAGATCTTAACAATGTTCACTGGCTTAGTTATGACTGCAATAAAGTGTGGGTGTCTTCCACTGCCAAACTTGGTTATATTGATACGGATGATGAGTATCATCCTGTCAGAGGCCTTCCTGTGGACAGTGCGATCGAGATGACTACATCAGATTATCAGGGTAATCTGTGGGTTGCCTCATCCACACAGGGAGTGATGAAGGTAGTTACCAGCAATTTTGTGGAAATGACAGGGAAAGTGGGCCTGCCTTCCGCGGTGGCCAATACCGTATGTCAATATAAGGGTGACACGTATATAGGCACGGATAAGGGCGTATTTGTGATCGACAGCCTTGGCCATGCCATTACCAATAATCTTACTTCATATATCGGAGAACAAAGAATACGCTGCATAAAAGAGGATCCGTATGGAAAACTGTGGGTTGCCGTATTTACAGGAGACATGGGCCTGGTCTGCATGAATGCCAAAGGCGAGGTCAAGTCATATACTACCGCAGACGGAATGCCCAGTAATGAGGTCAGATGCATATCGTTTACTGCTGATAAGACTATGTTGGTCGGCACGAACGGCGGCATGGCTGTTATCAAAGACGGTGAGATTACAGATACCGTCACCTCTGTCGATGGGATCAAAAATACGGTTTTCCTGACCGTATGCGAGGGTGACGATGGAGAGATATATGCAGGTTCCGACGGAGATGGGATATATGTCATAAAAGAAGGCAAGGTCAGAAGACTTGGCAGAGAAGAGGGCCTCACCAGTGATGTGGTCATGAGGATCACAAAGGATGATGAAAGGAATGTATATTGGCTTGTAACTTCCAATTCTATCCAGTACATACAGGATGGCGAGATACATGAAGTAAGTTCGTTCCCTTACAACAATAATTACGATATCTATTTCGGAAAAGGGAATGATCTGTGGATCATCTCTTCGTACGGCATATACAAGGTTGATGCCAAAGATATGCTTGCGGATAATGTAACCGATTACAGGCTTTATACCATTGCCAACGGCCTTCCCTGCACACCTACATCCAATTCTTATGGTATCAAAGACAGATACGGATATCTGTATATTCCCGGAAGAAGCGGCGTGATCAAGGTCAATACCGATCACTTTGCTGATGAGAAGATATCCGTCAATGTGGCGTTGGGATCTTTATATTGCGACGATGAACGGATCCTGCCGGATGAAAAAGGAGTATACAGACTCCCTGCTTCCAAAGGAAGAATAAGGATTACGGCGACTGTGCTTGACTATACTTTGCTGAATCCCGTGGTAAGGGTATTCTTGGAAGGAAGAGAAGAAGAAGGTATCATGATGCGCAGGAGTGAACTGTCGGCACTTGAGTATACCGGATTACAGTACGGAGACTATGTTCTGCATATACAGGTATATGACGGGACGGGCAATTATCTTCTGACGGAAGAGACGTATGATATTTCCAAGAAATCGCGCATAAGCGAACTTCCTGCCGTCAGGGCGTTGATATTCATGATAGTCGCTGTAATAGCGGGTGTTATTGTATGGCAGTTCATGAATAATACCGTGGTACGTAAGCAGTATGCAGAGATCAAGAAGGCAAAAGAGGATGCAGAACAGGCCTCTACGGCCAAGTCGAGATTCTTAGCCAATATGTCTCATGAGATAAGAACTCCCATTAATACCATAATGGGAATGAATGAGATGGCATTAAGAGAGGATGCGACCGGAGTTCCCAAGGGGTATTTCATGTCGATGATCAATTATTCGCTAGATATAAGGAATGCAGCGGAATCGCTTCTGTCTCTCATCAATGACCTTTTGGACATATCCAAGATCGAGTCCGGAAAGATGCACCTTGTCGAACAGGAATATGATTCTCACGAGATGTTGAGATCCATTGTATCGATGATAAGGATGAGAAGTACACAAAAGGAACTTACTTTTGATGTTGTCATAGATGAACTGCTCCCCAGCCGGATGTATGGTGATGCCGGCAAGATAAAGCAGATAGTGCTTAATCTTTTGACCAATGCCCTTAAATATACGGAAAAGGGAGGATTTGCCCTGACGGTATCGATGACTGAGAGGGAAGACGATAAGTGCAAGCTCATTTTTTCCGTAAAGGATACCGGAATAGGCATTAAGCCTGAGGATATGGACAAGCTCTTTACGGCCTACGAGCGCCTGGACGAACAGAAAAACAGCGGGATACAGGGAACGGGGCTTGGTCTTGACATATCAAGAAGATTCGCTGAACTCATGGGAGGCAGTCTGATCTGTGAGAGCGAATACGGTGAAGGATCTGAGTTTATACTTACGCTTGACCAGAGGATCGTGGATGCCACACCGCTCGGAGTGTTCATGGAGCATGACGACAATGAAGCGAAGGGACCGTACATTCCTCAGTTTGTAGCGCCTGATGCCGATGTTTTGGTGGTTGATGACAATCCCATGAATCTGACTGTCATAAAGGGATTGCTTAAGGGAACCAAGGTGTTTGTGTCTACCGCATCAAGCGGAGAGGAAGCCCTTGAGAGAATCAGGGATAATAAGTATAATGTCGTATTGCTCGATCATATGATGCCCGGTATGGATGGTGTGGAGACGCTTGCCGAGATCAGGAAGGATTATCCGGATCTTCCGGTATATGCGCTTACGGCCAATACGGCGCTCGGAGAAGATTTCTACAAAGAAAAGGGCTTTAGCGGATATCTGTCCAAACCTATCGACAGTAGGACTTTGGAGAAGACCATCATGAAACATATTCCCGAAGAGATGATGGAAAAGCCGGAAGCCGTTGATGCCATAGAGGATCTTAAGGAGATCCCCGATAATCTTAAGTGGATATATGAGACTGAAGGCATAACAGTTGAGGAAGGTATAAAGAATTCGGGCGGAATATCCAATTACATCTTCTCACTCAATCTGTTCTTGGATACCATAGACGGTAATCTGAAGGTTTTGCGTGATTCGTATGAAAGCGGCAATATACGCCTGTACACGATCAAGGTGCATTCGCTTAAGAGTTCAGCCAAGATCATAGGTGCCATGGGATTATCAAGGCTTGCGGAGTCACTTGAGAATGCCGGTAATTCAGGCGACAAGACTTTTATTGATGAAAATGCATACAGACTTCTGTCCGAATATGAGGATTATAAGGAAAAACTTGCCGGATTGCGTGAAGAAGTCGATAGCGAAGGGAAAGAGCCTATTTCTGAAAAGCAGTTAAAAGAAGCTTATGCTACTTTGGCTGATGTGATCCCGCAGATGGATTATGATTCGGTTGAGATGGTACTTAATGAGTTGAGTGAATATGCGCTTCCTACGCAGGATGCCGAAAAGGTAAAGGAACTTACAAAAATGCTAAGGCTATTTGACTGGGAAGGAATGGAGAAACTTATCATAGGATAATTTTTATTGAGTGGAGGGTTACCCAATGGCGGAAAACAAGATGATCTTTGTGGGAGAAAAGGAACTGTTCATATCCCGCGTTCTGGTAAAAAAGGTTCAGGATGCAGGAGGAGAATGCAGTTTTGTTCCATGGACCATAGATGATATCAATAAGAATATCGAAGGAGTAACGCTTATCACGCTCTTTATGGACGATGCGGAACTGCCGGAGGAGACCGTTTTACATTTCATCATAGATCTCCTTGAGGAAAAGGGTTTGCAGATGATCATTATCGGAGAACAGAACGATGTTCAGACCGTGCTTTCCCGTGTTCCGAACGATCTTGTATATCGGACCTTTTCACGTCCTGTGGATAATGTGCTTTTTGTTAAGTCGGTGATGGAGTATATGTCCAAGGTCGAAGCGGGAGAGTTCAGAAAGAGCATTCTTGTGGTCGATGATGATCCGCAGTATCTGACCATGGTGAGGGAATGGCTGCGCGGAACTTACAAGGTATCGATGGCCAATTCGGGTCTTCAGGCTATTAAGTGGTTGGGGAAAAACAAAGTCGACCTGATCCTTTTGGATCACGAGATGCCCATAACCAGCGGACCGCAGGTGCTCGAGATGTTACGAAATGATGATGAGACGAAGGATATCCCTGTCATGTTCTTGACAGGAAAAGGGGATAAAGACAGTGTCATGTCGGTTGTGGCGTTACGACCCGAGGGATATTTCCTAAAGGGCATACAGAAGGAAGAATTACTGGAAAAGCTTGAAGAGTATTTTACTCTTCACAGATAGATTCGGTGTTTTGGGAGAGAGGCAGATGTTTGAGCTGATAAGGGCACATCAACTGAATTTAATGCTCGTTTTATGCGGGGCATGCGCCATACTTGCTTTTTTGCTGTTTATTACGAGGTTCTTATCCAGGCAGAGGAAGATAATACTTATTCTAATGGAGTTTATCGCATTGTTTTTGCTTTGGTTTGACAGATCGGCCTATGTATATTCGGGACAGCAGGGCAATGTAGCGTATGTAATGGTCAGAGTCAGCAATTTTATGGTATTTTTCTTAACCTCTGCCATAGTGTTCGTGTTCTGCCGTTATATAGGAGACCTTCTTTCGGAGAAAAAAGTGAGTCCGTTGCCCAAGCGTCTGACCTTGGTCTGTGTGATGGCGGCAGCAGGCATGATTTTGTCTGTGTTATCCGCTTTTACGGGCCTTTACTACTATTTTGATGATGCGAACATATATCACAGAGGCCCCGGTTTTCTTATAGCCTATATCATTCCGGTGATAGGGCCCATTTTGTTATACAGTGTTGTAAGGCAGTACAAAAAGGAATTTAGCAAGCTTATCTATATTTCGCTGGTACTGTATGTATATGTGCCGATAGCCTGCGGAATCATCCAGATATTCACATACGGAATATCATTGGTAAATATGTCGATGGTGGCAGTGTCAATCTGCCTCTATCTTTTCACATATCTTGATCTGAATAACACGGTCGAACGTGCCCATGAGATAGAACTCCAGAGCATGAGGGGTGAAAAGCAGAGGATACAGGAACTTTTCGACAGAGTTATGATATCTCTGGTATCCAGGATCGAAGAAAAAGACGGGCTGGTAAAGGGTAATTCGGTGATCAGCGCGGAGTATGCCAAAAAGATTGCAAAAAAATACGAAAAAGATGATGAATACTGTAATAAGGCATACTATTCGGCATTGTTTGAATCGGTTGATCTGGCAGAAGCTTTTGATGGCATAATAGAAAAGAGCGAGGAAGAGACAAAAGAACTTCCGCTTATTTCGAAGGTTTCTGCGGCTTATGCGGATATGTCCACAAAAGGAAAGGATCATGATGCCCTGCCGTTTTATGTTATAAGAGAAAGGTTTATCAGGGAAGCGGGAGAAAAATATGATCCCCTCTTTGCGGATCTCATGGTAAGGATCATTGATTCGGAATTGGACCATAATGAGGAGGTCTTATCGGAGATAGAGACGGAGATAGAATGTGGCAGTTACAGGAACAGTGTCACAAAGGGAATAGAGATCGGACAGAAGGTAAAGAGGATCAGATTCAATTGTACAGATAATGTGGAGAAAGGTGGCAAATATGCGGCTCCTTCCATCATACTCTTTGATTCTTTTGACAGACGCGTACACAGCGATGATCGGACGATAAAAGAGTATCAGTATCTTGAATACGGAGAACTGTGGTTTGATGATCATATGGTCTCTACAGCGGCCAGAAAGATGGAAGTGATAAACAGGACATACACGGATGAGGACATGGATGCGGAGTATGTTCATGGTGAGAATATCCACTATGAGATAGAGGCTGCAAGGTATGAGGATCATCTGCGCCTTAAAATGATCAGCCCAAAGCTTAGTAGCGAGATAATAGTGGCGCTGACAGATCGGACCAAATCAGCATATATAGGACTTACGGGTGAACATTGTAAGATAGAGAATATTGACATTGAAGAGACCGATGTTGAGATGACAGCTGAGGATATTGAGCGGATAGTGAATGAGATCAGCTATATAGATCATCTTGAATCTGATGTTAAAAATGTACAGATCGATACGAACCGTTCCGCATCCACGGAGGGTATTGTATTATCGGACCACTTAAGATTCACATTCCATTCCATGAGTCTGCCGTCAGCAAGTCTTATATGGCATTGTCCCTATGTGGTGATCTATACGTCAAAGGACGGAACCATAGGAGGAGAAGGCTATCAGGAATATGATCTTGTCAAGCTAAATGGTGAGGATAACGGAACCAATGAATTGGCCCAGATCAGATTCAGACTGAAAAAGAAGGAAGAATTCCCGGGATGGGAAGCATGGAAAGAAGCCAATAAAGAGGGAATGGAATATGAAGTATCCCTTGACAGAAGAGGTGGCAAGATCGTGCTTAAGGCAGACAATCTCGGAATAAGTATCGAGACCGTAATGATGCTTGAGGACACTTTCAGCAGGGTATATGTTGCCATAACGGGTGATCAGGTGGCGCTTACGGATATCAGAGTAGGATAACCTGCTTGGGACCATGACATTTTCGGGATTTCAACGAGTGTTTTTGTTTGAATTTCCGCGAAAATTATAGTATAATTATGCGTAACGAATAGCCCGAATTTGATGCGGGCGATTCGATTTCACGGCCTTTCCCAAAGGGGGGCAGAAAGGAACATTTATGAAGAAGAAACAGGGTTCGATCAGACCGTTGCTGATCTCGATCATGGTATTACTTGTAGTCATACCCCTCGCGATCTCTACAGTGTTCAGCGCGGTATCCATGCTCAACATGGCTGTCACTAACGCCGATGAAGTAAACATGGCGCAGGCATCTATTATCGAAGAAAAGGTTAATGAGATCCTGAACAAGAACTTTGTGTCGCTGAAGGCATTTGCATCATCTCCTTCAACAATTGCATATTTGAAAGGCGAGGCTAACAGCGAGGCTGACGGCGAGGCGATCATCGCACAGTTACAGCGTATTGATGCTGCGCTTGCAGACGGCAACTCTACTGCAATGGCAGGAGCTGACGGTATGCAGGTACTCAGATCAAAAGGAAATCTGGTAGATGTATCTGACAGAGAGTACTGCAAAGAAGCTTTAAAGGGTAATGATTATATATCGGATATGAACATATCCAAGACTACGGGCGCTTGTATCTCGACATTTGCCACACCTATCTTTGATACGGACGGCAAGACTGTCATCGGTATGGTTCAGCGTAACTACGATCTGACTGTACTTCATGAGATGCTTGCAGAAGAAGTTACTCAGAACCGCCAGGAATTCGTTATGGTTGACAGGACCGGTACTGTTGTGGCTCATTCATTAAGAGAACTCAATCCGGAAGATCCTGAAAAGCAGGATCAGAATCCTTTCTATACAGATTCAAGAGGCGATAAGACTTCCGGATCATATTCATCAGAATTCATGGGCGATACATGGATCATCTCCTGGGTTAAGATCCCTGCCTGCGAATGGATAATCGCGTCCTGCAGAGTGAAAGAGGTTGCACTTGCATCCGTTAATGCCAACGTGATATTCCAGGTGATCGTCAGTATCATCTTTGTTATTGTAGGTGTTATCATCGCAGTATTCTTTGCCAAGTCCATTCAGAATCCCATGGCAGAGATCGAAGGCACCTTAAGTCTTCTTGCGGAAGGTGAGTTCAGAAAAGAATTTGCCGCCTCCAAGAAAAATGATGAACCTCACAGAGCGCTTGAGAGTGCGGCTGTCGTAACAGATAAGCTCAAGCATACGATCTATACGATAAAGTCAGAAGCTGCTTCCGTTACCTCATCTGCCGATGAGCTTTCCGGCATGGCAGATCAGATGGCCAAGGTTACCGAAGAGGTTTCCGTTGCTGTACAGAATATCGCTTCAGGCGCTGCAAGACAGGTTGATGAGATCGGATCAGTCAGAGCCAATGTGACAACTGTTGAGAATGCGATCGCTGACGTGGAGAGTTCAGCAGAAGATCTTAAGAAACTCACCACCAGAATGCAGGCAGCATCAGACGAATCTGCTGACAGCCTGCAGAAGTTAAAAGAATCATCTGAAAATATGAATACAGCTATCTGTGATGTTACAGAGAAGATATCCGCTACATCGCAGACCGTTTCCGAGATCAACGAGATGGTTGATTCCATCACTTCGATCGCAAGCCAGACCAACCTGCTTGCACTTAACGCTTCTATTGAGGCAGCAAGAGCAGGTGATGCCGGCAAGGGATTTGCAGTCGTTGCCGAAGAGATCGGCAAGCTTGCTGACGAGTCCAGCGAATCAGCAGAAAAGATCAGGAAGCACATGGATGCCCTTTTACAGGAATCTCAGTCTGCTGTAGAAGTTGCCAACTCTGTACAGACTACCAATAACGAGCAGCAGGACGTTATCAGATCTACATTTGAGAGCGTTTCTGCCATGATCAATGATGTTAAGGTTTCGGCTGAGACCACAGAGGCTATCTCAAGAAATGCTGCAGCTTGTTCCGAAGCTAAGGATTCCGTAAAGGATGCCATGGATATGCTGTCAGAGATCTCAGAAGAAAATGCCAACGAGTCAACGACTACCGGCGCTTCAGCAGAAGAACTTGCTGCTACGGTACAGACACTGGCCAACAGTGCCGCTTCTTTAAAGAACACTTCAGACAATCTCATCAGAGAGATCTCGTTCTTCAAAGAATAAAGAAAGTATTTATACAAAAAGGACATCCGACCGGATGTCCTTTTTGTTTTTATGCGAGGCGGTGACTTGAACTCACCCGTACTTTTGCGCACAAAAAAGCAAGTCTTACGACTTGCTTTTTTCAGTGCGGAAGATGGGACTTGAACCCACACGGTATTGCTACCACAGGCACCTGAAGCCTGCGCGTCTGCCATTCCACCACTTCCGCTTATTTACGGACGTATATATTGTCAAAACGTCCACGTGCTATTCTATATGTTTTGGATATCTATGTCAAGGATGATGTCAAAAAAGATGTCAAAAACTGATGTAATAAAAGGTGTTTCAGCGGTCTGAAAAAAAGTTATTAAATTGGCTGTAAAAATTGTTGACAGCATTATTACTTTGGTGTTAATATAGCAAGGCAGTCGAAAAACTGTGGTTCGCGGAAGTGTCGGAATTGGCAGACGAGCAAGACTAAGGATCTTGTGGCAGCAATGTCGTGTGAGTTCAAGTCTCATCTTCCGCACGATGTAAAAGAGCTATAGCACATAGTGCTATGGCTTTTTTTTGCTTTCGCCGGAAGCGGATCGGCGTTATCATCTCGATATATAAGTTTTTGGCTGATTAAGTACTTTTATACATCTGAGTCTGAGTAAATGCCACTTTTTTTCATATAATTCCATGAATTTCCACTTATCAAACATTCTGATGCGAAGTAAAAATAGCAAAGGTAAAAGTCAATATAGTTTTAAAAATAGTATAATTTTACTTACACTTCTATTACAGTGTAAATGCTAGAATGAACACAGTTAATAGAATAGTGAAAAGATAAAACTCCCCTTTTTCTTTTTCATTTACAAGATGTGTCCCTCGGGACACGAAGAATTATATACTCCCCTTTACAAGGCCATCATCTCCCCCGGTGTTGGCCTTTCCCTTTTGTTAAAACAGAATTGATCAGGTGTGCATAGTGATGACTCTGTGTATGCGACAGATCGGTTCCTTACACATTTGACCGTTTATGATATAATATAGCCTGCGTATGAATACAAAACTTCCACAGGAATTTCTTAACAGAATAGAACCGGTGCTTGGCGATGAGTATGATGCTTTTTTAGCCTCGTATGAGGAAGAAGCGCACCATGCGCTGAGACTCAATCCGCTTAAGACAAAGCTTGATAAGGCAGGCATATATACTCAGTGTGATGTACCTAGCCCTGTACCGTGGTGCAGGACGGGGTATTACTACGGCGATGATGTGCGTCCGGGCAAGCATCCTTATCATGAAGCAGGGGCATATTACATTCAGGAACCTAGTGCGATGTTTCCGGGTGAACTGGCAGGAACAGTCATACGTGAGTATATAAGACGTAAAGGTTATGTAAGAGTGCTTGATATGTGTGCGGCGCCGGGAGGAAAGTCCACGCATGCAGCCGGCGCGATCGGAGACAGAGGAATACTGGTATCCAACGAGCCTGTTCCGGGAAGAGCCAGGATCCTTTCGCAGAACATTGAACGCATGGGAATAAAGAACTGTCTTGTATGTGTCGAAGATCCTGACAGGATCGCTTCGGTATTCCCGGGCTTTTTTGATGTGATACTTACGGATGTACCATGCTCTGGTGAAGGAATGTTTCGTAAGGATCAGACAGCGATAGATGAGTGGTCGCCTGAGGGAGTTGACAATTGCGTCATAAGGAGCAGATCGATCCTTGATGCGGCGCACAGAGCCCTTGCTGCGGACGGAAGCCTCATATATTCGACATGCACCTTTGAACAGGCAGAGAATGAGGGGATGATCGCATGGTTTTTGAGTACGTATCCCGGATACAGAGTGGCACATGTGGCGTTTGCAGCGGGTACGGACAAAACAGAGGCGATTGACATGCCGTCTAACGCAAGAAATGATCTGGCCCCCGATGATACCGAAGAAGTGATAAAGAAAGAGATAGCCGATACATTCAGGCTGTGGCCGCATAAGTTACGCGGCGAAGGACATTACGCTGCACTTCTTACAAGAGATGAAGAATTGACGGAACTTATGTTGGGAGGATCCGAGTCGGATGAGGTGACAGGCAATAACAGGGATATTACTTGTAAGCCGCACATTTTTTGCCCGGATGGGAGTGTGCCCAAGGAAGCCATGAATTTGCTGAAGGAATTCTTTGAGGATACACTTACGGATAAAGGAATAGATGGATTTCAGGGATATCTGTTCGCATATGGGAACAATGTTTATATTGCGGATGAAGATATAGCAAGAGCAGCGACTGCAGGGGATAAGAGCAAAAGGCTGAAAACAGAGAGAACGGGATTGCATCTCGGTGAGGTGAAAAAAGGCAGATTTGAGCCTTCACATGCACTTGCCATGGCGCTTAAGCCGGATGATTGCATAAGAAGGGTTGAACTTAAACCGGATGACAAGGAAGCGTATGACTATTTTGAGGGATTGAGCCTGTCATGCGATCCGGCATATAAAGGATATTGCGCAGTATTTATAGACGGATGCAGCGCAGGATGGGGCAAGGCAAGCCAAGGTACGCTTAAGAATCATTATCCCAAGGGTCTCAGGAAGAGACTGGTCTGATTCAATAATTGTGTGAGAAAATATAAAAAATCCGTGTTTTTTTTCAGAATATTATGCTATAATGGCATAGGGTATAATTCCTACGTGATTCTTATGAGTAGGGGAACACAATACAAGAGAGGTACTTATATATGGATAGCAAAATTCTGATGGAAAGTGGCACTAACGAACTGGAAGTATTGGAGTTTAACGTTAGCGGTAATTCATACGGTATTAATGTTGCCAAGATCAAAGAGATCATACCTTATCAGCCGGTTACTCCGGTTCCGAATTCGCATCCCAGTATAGAAGGTATATTTATGCCCCGTGATATCATGATCACAGCAATAGACCTTCGCAACTGTCTGCAGCGTGGCACATCAGAGCCCGGCGGACTGTTTATTGTGACGAATTTCAATAATCTTGACATTGCGTTCCATGTTGATGCAGTACTTGGTATACACAGAGTATCATGGACAGAGATCACGAAGCCCAATGAGACTGTTTCTACCGTAGATGAGAGTATTTCCACAGGTATCATCAAGATTAATAACAAGCTTGTTATCATACTTGATTTCGAGAAGATCTTAAGTGATATCAATCCTGAGACAGGTCTTAAGGTTGAAGAGGTTGATCTGATAGAGAAGAATTCCAAGAGGAATGAGAAGGCGATCCTTATCGCAGAGGATTCGGTATTGCTTAATAAGATGATAGTTGAGAGCCTTAAGAAGGCCGGTTATGTTCAGCTTATCCATACAGCTAACGGCCAGGAGGCATATGATGTTATACAGGATTGCAAGAGGAAGGGCACTCTTAAGGAGGATATCCAGTGTGTTATCACCGATATAGAGATGCCTATGATGGATGGTCACAGATTGACCAAGCTTATCAAGTCTGATGAGGAGACCAAGCACATTCCTGTTATCATCTTCTCGTCTTTGGTGAATGAGGAGATGCGTAAGAAGGGAGAGTCACTTGGAGCTGATGCCCAGCTGTCGAAGCCCGAGATAGGCAATCTTGTTCGCCTTGTAGACGGATTGTTACTTGATTAAGTTCCTGCTCCGGACATCTGAAGTACGACGATCAGTCGGAGCAGTGTCATCATAGACGGTGATTGAGCCGCCTGTGTAAGATAGCCGGGAGTTGTATCTCGGCTATTTTTACTTCATGAAGTATAGTGGATTTAAGGTTTTTTAGATGGATTTTAACGAAGAATACCTGGATGAATTACTAAAATCGATAGAGCCTATCATAGGGAAGGATGAATCAGAGGAGGAAGCGACTGCTTCGGATGACAGTTATCCTGATACACCGGAAGAAGAGCTTTTGGATGATGTGGCCGAGCCTGCCGAGATGGATGAGCCGGAGCCCATTACGGAACCTGAACCGGAAGAGGATATTGCTTCGGCAGTGGAACCTGAGACATTGGCTGCAGAGGATATAGACGGTACATCTGAAGCACCTGCGGTGGAAGAGATCATCGAATCTGAATCTGAGGCGCCTGTGGATCTGGGAATGGATATTCCGGACGAAATTGAGATACCTGAAGAGCCTTCGGAACCTCTTGAACTTGATATGAATTCGCCAAAGCTGGATTCTTTAATAGCAGATCTTGATGCGGAAGATGCGGCTGAGATAGGTGGATTGGATGTGGATGTATCTGCACAGGATGATATAGGGGATATGCCGGATCTGGCTGAGCTGGCCGATCTTGCAAATCTTGATGATCTTGATCTTGATTCGGCTGCAGATGGTGATATGACGTCGGATACAGATACAGGCTTGGATTCCGATATGGATGTATCTTTAGAGAGTCTGTTATCGGATGCCGAAGAAGGTGATATACCTGATGCTTCGGGAGGACCTGAGGAGATAGATCTGTCAGATCTGTCGTCCATTGATGAAGCCTTGGGCAACGGTTCCGAGACCGAAGAACTTATGGATGAGACAGGCGATATTGATGCGGGCCTTGGAGATATCGGTTTAGGTGACATCGGTTTGGGAGATATAGGGGAAGAACAGGAGCTGGATCTTGATATGTCCCCTGATGAGATAGATGCGATGCTTAATGCCGCCAAGAGCGCAGGTTCGGAAGAAGAGCCCATGGCGACAGAAGACGGCGATGAGCTTATGTCACTTCTTGCCAGTGCGGGTGATGAGGATCTGGGAGATATTCAAAGTCTTCTTGATTCCGATGAGAACGGAGAAGCTGTTGATGAGACCGCACTGCTTCAGGCCACCTCGGTTGAAGATATAGCCTCAGGAGTATTGGATACGCCCGAAGAAGCCAAGGCAAAAGCGAAGGAAGACAAGAAGGCGGCCAAGGCCAAGGCAAAAGAGGAGAAAAAGGCATCCAAGGCAGCAAAGAAAGCAGCCAAAGGTGGTGATTCGTCTGCGGAAGCAGCCAATGGCGAGACAGATGCACCCAAGCAGGGATTTTTTGCAAGGATACTTAATTCACTTACCGAGAGTCTGGATGAAGAAGATGAGGCTCCCGTAAGAGAAGCCATTCCCGATGAAGTTGAGGGAGAGATAGATATTACGGCTCTTGCAGGCGACGGCGAAGCCGGCGGCGAGATGGTCATATCCGACGAGAACAAGGAGATCCTTGATGAGTTGGATAAGGAGAAAGGCAAGAAGAAGGGTAAGAAGAAAAAGAAGAAGAAAGGCAAAAAGGGCAAGGAAGGTGACGAAGGCGCCGAAGAAGGCGGCGAGGACGATGAAGAGATAGAGATCCCCGACAAGAAGAAGAAAAAGAAGGAGCGCAAGAAAAAAGAGAAAGCTCCGAAGGCCGAGGAAGTTCCGAGCAGACCCGAAAAGAAGCTTCCCAAGAAGCGCGTAAGAGCTACGTTTATCCTGTGTCTTTCAATACTTGCCGGCATAATCATACTGACGATAGTGGTTACGAATCTGTCGAACTTAAGTGAAGCCAGATACGCGTATGACACCAAGGATTATCAGACTGCGTACGAGGATCTGTACGGTCTTGAACTTGATGAAGATGATCAGGAGATATTCAATAAATCACAGATCATGTTGATGCTTGACCGTAAGCTTCGTTCATTCCAGAACTATCGTAAGCTGGGAATGGATGACAGAGCTCTTCATGCATTACTTGAAGGTGTCAAGATGTATCCTGAGATTCTTATGAAGGCCGAAGAGTACGGTGTGGTACCTCAGGTAAGTGAGACTTACGCACAGTTGCTTGAAGGACTGGCTTCATATGGCTTGACAGAGGGAGATGCACTTGAGATCAATGCCTATGACAGCAAAGTCAAATATACCAAGCGCATAGATTCCATAGTACATGGTACGCCGTTTACTTATGATGAAGATATAGCAGCAGAGTATGTGGATGCGACCGTGCCTGAAGAACCGGGACAGCCCCAGTCGCTTGATGATATACTTCCTCAGGAAACGGACTTTTTACCTGATGATCCGAACAGTATATTCGATGAACAACCGAAACCTGATGTTTTGCCGGAAGAGACGGGTATGGATGAAGGCGGAGAAGAATAGATGATAGCGATCATAGATTATGATGCGGGCAATATAAGAAGCGTGGAAAAGGCGCTTATACATCTGGGAGCAGAATGCAGGCTCACAAGAGATATATCTGAGATTGAGAGAGCCGACAAGATAGTCCTTCCCGGAGTCGGTGCGTTCGGTGATGCGATGGGACGGCTGAATCAATACGGGCTTACAGATGCGATCCGTACGGCGGTTGACAAGGGTACGCCATTTCTCGGCATCTGCCTCGGTATGCAGGTGATATTTGATGAGAGTGAGGAATCGCCCGGAGTTAAGGGGCTGTCGCTTTTGCCGGGAAAAGTAGTGAGATTCACGGGTAAAGATGGCCTTAAGGTACCACAGATAGGTTGGAATTCACTTGATATAATGAAGGGCAGCAGGCTTCTTAACAGTGTGGATGACGGTGCATTTGTATACTTTGTGCACTCATATTATGTGGATGCGACCGATAAAGACGATGTGGTGGCGACGACCGGATACGGCGAGACGGCCGATGTAGTCGTGGCACATAACAATATATTCGGATGTCAGTTCCATCCGGAGAAAAGTTCATCGATAGGACTAAAGATACTTAAGAATTTTACGGATATGTGAGAGCAGGGGAAGAACATGCACACAATTAGGATAATACCATGCCTGGATGTGAATAATGGAAGAGTGGTAAAGGGAGTCAATTTCGTGGATCTGGTGGATGCAGGTGATCCGGTGGAAGTTGCAACGGCTTATGACAGTGCGGGAGCTGACGAGGTCGTATTCCTTGATATCACGGCAAGCAGTGATGGCAGAGCTACGGCGGTAGAACTTGCTAGAGCAGTGGCTGAGAAACTCTTCATTCCTTATACTGTTGGGGGTGGGATACGTACCGTAGATGACTTTAAGAATATCCTTCGTGAAGGGGCTGATAAAGTGGCGGTCAATTCTGCTGCGATAAGGCGCCCTTTGCTTATTTCAGAGGCAGCGGAGAAGTTCGGCAGTCAGTGTGTGGTGGTGGCTATTGATGCGAGAAGATGTCTGGAAGGATATAAGGTTCCTGATGAGGATATCACTCCTGACAATGATACGGTCAGAGTGGGTGAATCCGGAGGGAAATGGACGATATTCCTTAATGGTGGACGTATAGATACAGGTATAGATGCGGTAGAATGGGCCAAAAAGGCAGAGAGTCTTGGTGCGGGCGAGATACTTCTTACCAGCATGGACAGGGATGGTACAAAAAGCGGGTTTGACAATGAATTGACACGTGCGGTGGCTGACAGCGTGAACATCCCCGTGATCGCATCGGGAGGAGCCGGTACCATGGAGCATTTTGCCGATGCGGTGAGTGAAGGCCATGCGGATGCAGTACTTGCGGCATCATTGTTCCATTTTAAGGAACTTGAGATCAGTAAAGTCAAAGAATATATGAAGAGAAGGGGTATTGAGGTTCGTCTTTAATGCAGATAACGAATGACTGGCTTCCTGTGGTCGAGACTGAGTGCAGGAAGCCATATTATAAAGAATTATATAAGTTTGTGAAGGATGAATATGCGACCAGGGTGATATATCCGCCCAGTGATGACGTATTCAATGCTTTTCATATGACTCCCTTGAGTGAAGTGAAAGTGCTCATATTGGGACAGGACCCGTATCATGAACCCAATCAGGCTCATGGCCTTTCTTTTTCAGTACCTGTAGATCAGATGCAGATACCTCCTTCGCTTCAGAATATATATAAGGAACTTCATGATGATTTGGGATGCTATATACCGGATAACGGTAATCTTGTGAAGTGGGCCAAGCAGGGAGTGCTGATGCTTAATACGGTCTTGACCGTGCGGGCACACGAGGCGAACTCTCATAAGGATAAAGGTTGGGAGAAGTTCACGGATGCGATCATTCAGGCGGTCAATGCCAAAGATGAGCCAGTGGTATATATGCTGTGGGGATCTCCCGCACAGAGAAAGATTCCCATGCTTAATAATCCTAAGCATCTGATCCTTAAGACGGTTCATCCGTCGCCGTTGTCGGCATACAGAGGTTTCTTTGGATGCAAGCATTTCAGCAAGTGCAATGAATTCCTTATAGCCAATGGTCTTAAGCCGATCGACTGGCAGATAGAGAATGTGAGATAGAAGACACAGAAAAACAATAGTAAATAAGAGGACAGTAAAAGGGCAATCCATCCGAATTGCCCTTTTTGCCTAAAAAAGCAGAAGTATACCCTGTATACAATGTAT
>JAILKC010000115.1 GCA_024694055.1 Lachnospiraceae bacterium
CGTGGCTGTTACACCAAACGGTTTTCAAGACCGCCTCGTTATGACCTCTTCGATACCCCTGCACTGCTTGATTTTTCAAGCACAGTATGGTGCGTTTTCTCAAACGCAAGTGTAATTGTATCAAATGGCTCTGCAACTGTCAACATGATTTTTCGGAATATTGACATGTCGACAAAGCACAACTTCCATTTAGCATTAAAGCTGCACAGAATCACTGTTTCTGCATGCGTTCTTCGTATTCATCCTTAGGCATGGGCTTGGCAAAGTAGTAGCCCTGGATCATGTCACATCCTTCACCAGCCAGGAAATCAACCTGTTCCTTTACTTCCACGCCCTCTGCCACAATCCTCATATTTAGGCACTTTCCTAACTTGATCGCTTCGGATACCACGATCTGAGCTCTTTCGTCCTCTGCCTCTCCACGGAAAAACTCCGCATCAAGTTTAAGCACATCAAGTGGCATATCTTTAAGTGAATTAAGCGAAGAATATCCGGAACCGAAATCATCCATCGACACGGCAAAGCCCATACCCTTAAGCTTATTGATAGTATCAAGCATAGCCTTTTTATCATCAAAGAAAGCGCTCTCCGTAAGCTCTATCTCAATATATTTATGCGGAGTACCGATCTCATCCACCATGTCACGTATCTGCTCGGCAAGATCATTTTCTATAAAATGTGCCCTCGATACATTCACTGATACCGGTACACATTCATAACCCATATCAAGCCACGCCTTCTGATCCGCAGCCACATGTTTAATCATATAGTGATCGATCTCAGTGATAAAGCCATTCTTTTCAAATATCGGAATGAACCTCCCGGGCGATACAAAGCCAAGTTCCTTTGAATCCCATCTGATAAGCGCCTCAGCCCCTCTCAAAGTGCTGGACTGTGGATCGTATTTCGGCTGATAATAAACCTTAAACTCCTCATTTTCCAAGGCATACTGCTGCTTTTCCTGTACCTTGTCGATCCATTTCTGCTCCTCTATAAGCTTCTCATCGAAAAATGCGATGCCTGACTCTTCCGTTGCATTTAATGAATCTCTGGCCGCAAGCGCCTTATTATACTCGGATTCGATATCGATATCCCTGCGCTTGACTACACGCCCATTCTTATCCACTTCTTTCTCGATATGTGAAACACCCATCTGGAAGCACAGCTTATGATCCGTATCTATGGCGGCAAGCTTATCAATAAGCTCACCAAGCCTGTTTTTCAGTTCAGTCTCGCTGCTAAACGCAAGCAAAAGAGAATAATTGGATGAAGAAGCATGCGCACATATCTCCCTTTTTCTAAGACTCTTCTCTATAGTCTTATATATGTCACACAGCAGTTTCTCACCCTCAACAACGGAATGGCATATACAATAATTCCTGTAGTTTACAAAGAACATATTGATGATCGCATAATCCGTCTTGGCCGTACTTCCTCTTCTTAGCAGCTGCTCTCCCTTCACCACAAACCATGACCAGTTATGCCCGTCAGTTGTCACATCCGTGAAAAACAAAGAGATCATACGTTTCTGCTTAACGATGTTCTTGATACCCGCCACAAACATCGTGGTAAGGATCAGGGCAGTAAGCACTACTATCGCTATAACTATGCCCATTACCATCTGTACATCGTGTTTGCCGGCGCTAAAACGCGCCTTACCAATGAAATGCTCTCCATTACCGACATCGATGGACATCCACACCGGAAGATCGATATATGCATTGGCCATGGTACTTATCGCATCATGTTCATCATCAACCTCTTCTCGATTGATCCATTCCCTGTATTCCTTTATATCAAGCGCGATCCCGCCGGTAACGGGATTGACATGAATATAACCTGCCTCACTGTCTCTGTATATTGTGATATCTTCCTCATAATCCGATAATCTGATGTCAGCACTCTCCTCTGACACCGTATTTTTGCCATTACAGAATATCACCTTTCCGTCACTGTCAGTTATGACATAATCCCTCTCTTCTTTGGTAAGAAGATCAACGATATTCTTATCGTCCTTGGATATGCCTGCCTCATAAAGTTTCGCCATATACTTGATATTCTCGTATTCGGTCGAAAGTTTTGAATCCAGTATATATGATCCAATGACTGTTCCTGCTGTCGCAAGCAATATCGTTGCACATACTGAAAAGAGGGCGATCTGTACTATCAGCCCCCATAAATGCGCTTTTTTAAGTTGCCTGTATGTTTTTTCATTCTTATTCCGGCTCTTTGCCATTATCTTTGCCTCCGATATATATACCATGATGAATCATCCGGCAATGCCCGCTTGATATCATTTATTAAATTTACTTTTAACAATCGCCTCTGCAAACAACAGATCCTCAGGCGTCGTAACCTTGATATTCTCATAGCTTCCTTCCACAAGTTTCACTTTATGTCTGGTCCACGTCTCTACCACCATCGCATCATCAGTGACCACTATACCCTGGCACGGCAGACCGCATTCCTCTTCACGGAGTATATCGTATGCTTCTTTAGCCAAGGTGTACTCAAATACCTGCGGCGTCTGAATGATCCATGTCAATTCCCTGTTCGGCGTGGATACCACATAATCCGCACTGTTAGCGATCTTTACCGTATCTTTGGATCTGACCGCTGCCACACAGGCTTCGCTTAAGCATACTTCCTCATACAGTCTTTTTAACATGTCTTCCGTTATAAAAGGCCTTGCTCCGTCATGTATGAATACATGGTCCGCTTTGTCATCCCTGACGGCTGTATCAGCTGTATCGCCGGATATGCCTGCAACTTCTTTAAGCCGCTTTATCTCATCCAATCCTGCCATGACCGAATGGTATCTTTCCCTGCCGCCCGGTACGATGCTTCTTATCTTATCATAGCCGTATCTGTCGCGGATCTCTCTGTCGCAATAGTCTATATCCTCGGCAGATGTTACCAGAATCACATCTGTTATTATATCCGATTTCTCCATTACATCCAGAGAATATGTTATTATGGGTCTGCCTTCAAGCAGCATGTACTGCTTCTTGACATCGCTGTTCATCCTTTTTCCGCTTCCCGCGGCAAGTACTATCGCTACATTGCTCATATCATTTCATCCCGGCAGTTCTATAAACCAATCTCAGTCACGGTGATCTTTCGATGATCCGTTCCCTTGCTCATATCTTTCTCAATAAGTACCTTTGTGTATCTGTCCGGAAGAATATCTTCTATAAGATCGGCCCACTCTATTAAGCATACACCGTCACCGGATATATATTCATCATATCCTATCTCATACATCTCTTCGGGGTCACCTATTCTGTACACATCAAAATGATACAGAGGCAGCCTTCCGCTTTCATATACCTGCACTATGGTAAATGTCGGGCTATTGACTATATCAGTCACCCCGACTCCTGTTGCCAATCCCTGCGAAAACACAGTCTTTCCGGTCCCAAGGTCTCCTATGAGGCAGATCACGTCTCCGGCACTTACCTCCTGCCCGATCTGCCTTGCAAGCTCATATGTCTCTTTTGCACTCTCTGTGATAACTGTTCTGTTCATATACGCATCTTACCCGGTAATATTCCGTAAGTCTGTCAGTCATGTCCGCTCTGCCCATGACATCCCGTCACTGCCTTAGCCAGTATATACAGGCATCTTCCTTTGGTTTATCATAGAATCCGGGTCTTACACCCTCACATATAAATCCAAGTCTTTCATACAGGCACCTGGCTGCCTTATTACTCTCTCTCACTTCCAAAGTGTAGTCCTTAATATCGTACTCATCTCTTCCGACGTTGATCATTGACTGCACAAGTCGGCGCCCTATCCCCCGGTCACGACAGTCGGCCTTCACAACGATATTACAGATGCTTCCTTCGCCTGCAACCGCCAAAACACCGGCTGCGCCGCACACGACACCCATGTCATCTTCTGCGACCATATATAACGCATTCGGGTTATTCATCATGTCGATGAAAGACTCTTTATGCCATGGCATGGAGAAAGCTTCTTCCTCCATCGCACACACAGCGTCTATATCTTTCATTTCCATCTTTCTGATCCTGATATCCATATTATTCTTATTTGTTAAATCAAGCATTAACTTCTAGTGAGATATCTCCGATATATCATCTCTCCCCAAGCTTAAGCGCCGGAACAGCGTTAAGATTCCAGTCCGCCGTATTACCGGCCATATATTCATGATAGCCTGCAACCGCTATCATCGCTGCATTATCCGTACAGAATATGGGTGATGGCATATAAAACTTCACTCCCAGTTCATCACAGGCCTTTTTCATCGCCTCTCTTAAGTGCGAATTGGATGCCACTCCACCCGCTATGGCGAAGCTGTCCGTTCCATATTCCTTAATGGCAGCCATGCTGTGTCCGGTCAGTACATCCACCACGGCCTGTTGAAATGAAGCCGCAACATCTGCCTGATCGTAGTTCTCCCCTTTCATGGAAAGGCTGTTAAGATAGTTAAGCACCGCCGATTTAAGTCCTGAAAAAGAAAAATCATATTCATTGTCCGCGATCTTGGCTCTGGGGAAATCTATTGCGGCAGGATCGCCTTCATAACTCACTTTATCTATCTTCGGCCCACCCGGATATCCAAGTCCTATGACTCTTGCAACTTTATCAAATGCTTCTCCGGCTGCGTCATCCCTTGTACGGCCTAAGATCTCATAGTCTCCGTAATCCTTTACCCTTACAAGATGAGTATGTCCGCCTGATACCACAAGGCACATAAAAGGCGGCTTAAGATCAGGATTCTCTATATAATTGGCGCATATATGTCCCTCGATATGATGTACCCCCACAAGCGGCTTATCGAGAGCCCATGCATAGGATTTGGCATAGGATACGCCGACAAGCAACGCTCCCACAAGACCCGGGCCGTATGTGACTGCGATCGCATCAATATCTTCCATGGTCACACCTGCATCGGCAATTGCCTTCATCACTACCTGATCTATCCTCTCCATATGCTTACGCGAAGCGATCTCCGGAACCACTCCGCCGTAAAGCGTATGAATATCTATCTGCGATGAAATAATGTTAGAAAGCACCTCCCGTCCGTTACGGACGACAGATGCCGCTGTTTCATCACACGAAGATTCAATTCCAAGAATAAGTATGTCTTTACTCACTTTTACCGTCTCACTTATATTCATTCCGGACTGTCCGCCTGGGGCTGCCAGCCGTATATCTTCCAATGTCCGTTATCATCCTTGCGAAGTATAAATATATCCTGCAGCAGCTGCGTACCGGAATCGGTCCTGATACTGAACGTACCGTAGAGGCTCGAACATTCCCTGCCTTCCACTTCAAAAAAGTCCACATCCGTACTCTGCGAAGTATACATGTTCACTATCGCATAATCATTGTCCTTAAAGGTCTTAAGTTCACTCTTAAGATCCTTGATGTAATCCTCCCTGGTCTTATTGGCCACTAGGTCATCATCAAGTATCTCCAAAAGCTTAAGTCCTACAGCCTCTATCTCCTCATCCGTAAGGTCTTCATTGTGAAGCACCTTTGAGAACTCCATATACTGTTTCACCACTTCCTTGGGAGTAGGAGGATAATTGATGTCAAAATTGAGTAGCAAAAGAGACTGAGCGGGTGTCACCACAACCTCAGCTTCTTTTCTGTCCCTGTAATTCCTGTTAGACAGGTAATAGTAATACCCTACTATCAAAAGGACCAATATTAAGATAATGATAAAACCCTTCACTCCTTTGGGGCTTTTCATACAGGATTCCCTTCCTTATATCTTAATTATCGCAATCTTCTAATCTTCAAACAATAAATCTGTGCTTCTGCCGTCTTTGGCCACTACGGTGTGCTCAAATATCTCACGTACCTGCGCCGTATACGCCTTGGGATTGGGAAGTGACGGGCTGTAATGTGTAAGCCACATCTCCTTTACCTGCGCGGCCTTCGCTATTGCAGCTGCCTCATAAAAAGTCATGTGCTTGTGCTCCTTGGCCTTATCAAGCTTATCGGGTTCCCCGTACATTCCCTCACAGATGAACAGATCGGCTCCCATTACATTGCGCGTGATCGCATCCGTAGGTCTTGAATCCGTGCAATAAGCAACTTTTAAACCTTTTCTCGCAGGTCCGAGCACCATGTCCGGTGTAAGCTCCCTGCCATCCGCTGCAGTCACTGACTCACCTTTTTGAAGAGCGTTCCAGTAACGCACGTCAATATCCGCCGCCTTGGCTCTCTCCACATCGAAACGTCCCGCACGGTCAAGTTCGAATGCATATCCGTAGCAGGTCACATTGTGACACACCTTATATGCCGAAGCCCGAAGACCGCATACCTCAAACTGCTCCTCATTGGACGTAAGTTCCTTGTATTCTATCTTAAAAGGCAGATCCTTGGCTATTATCCTTATGGATTCCACCACTTTCTCCACAGCCTTGGGTCCGATAATGAGCAGCGGTTCAGTCCTCTCGGCATTACCCATCGTAAGCAGCATTCCCGGAAGGCCCGATATATGATCCGCATGAAAATGCGTAAAGCAAATAACATCTATCGGCTTGGGGCTCCATCCCTTCTCCTTAAGCGCTATCTGAGTTCCCTCACCGCAATCCACCAATATGCTGTGTCCGTTATATCTGAGCATCATGGCCGTCAGCCATCTGTTCGGAAGAGGCATCATACCGCCGGTTCCGAGCAAGCACACTTCTATCATTTCTCCAAAGCTTCCCTTTCCGCCTGCGACTGTCTTAAGTATTCAGGTGCAAAAGATGCCGCACTGACTGTCTGTCCCCTCTTAACGTATATGGCACCAAGACGAGCTATTGCCGCCGCACTCTGTCTGTTCATATGAGCCGGTGCATAGCAATGGGGCAGGATCAGGTTCCTGTCTATGATCTCTTTAAATACCGGAACTCCATCACCCAAAAGCATAACTTCCGTATCCGAGTCACCGGCATCATTCAGTCTTTGTATCAATTCTTCTATGCCTATGGCGCATTGGGGAAGGATGGCGTTCATTGAATAACTAATGTTATTCATACTTCCGCTTTCCGCAACAAATTCATATATCCCAGTATAAGTCTGCTGTCTTCTGGCATCCATCAACGGACACACATAGCCTCCAAAACCGTAGCAATTATATGCAAGTCCATCCACCGTAGGAACTGCCGCAACAGGAATACCAAGAGCACTCGCGATACCTTTAGCTGCCGCTCCGCCTATCCGTAATCCCGTAAAAGAACCGGGGCCGGCAGCTACCGCAACTGTCGAGATTTCTTTCTTGACCATTCCGGTCAATCTGAATATCTCATCTATCATCGGCAGAAGTGTCTCCGAATGAGTCTTCTTGAGATTGACCGTATACTGTGCAGTCACTATATCATTGTCTTCATCAAGGATCGCCACTGAAGCCGTAAGCCCCGAGCTGTCTATACCCAGAATCATCTGTGATCTCCGTCGCCTGTTACTATTGCTTGATCTTTACCTTTGAAGGCTCCATATGAGTGGATATGATCTCTATCAGGTCATATCTTTTCTCCTTCAAATCCTTCTTGGGAAATACCCATGCACTTTTGGGTCCCGTATACAGCAGGATGCTCTGATTGGTAGAGCGTGCTTTCTGCATCTGATCCCATGTTACATTCAGGCTCTCTTCTCCCACCGTGACCGTCACACCCTCATCGTCAAATACGTAATGCATGGTGTTCTTGTATATGGGATTAAGCTTGATCTGCTTATGCGCATTGATATAAAGCATCACAGGACTGTATAAAATAAGCATAAGTCCTGCAATAAGATACGCCGGTTGCCTGTATGCCGCAAACAAAATAAAGAATACGGCTCCTACTGCATTGCCGGTGATACCGGCCACACCGCTGTAGGTATGATACATATTGTAATCATACAGCGCAGATGCCGTCATCTGCACGTCAAATTCACATTTCATGATGTACTGTTCCTTCGCGAAAATGGGCATAAAATTACACACTACCCTAAAGTACAATTATAATGGAATTTGCCATTTTCCACAAGAAATATTTCTTGCCAAACAGCCCAATCCCCTGTATACTATCGCTTGTAACTAATATTCTTGAGACAGGGTGAGATTCCCGACCGGCAGTTATGATTTAAAGTCTGCAAACCGCACAGCGGCCGACACGGTGAGATTCCGTGACCGACGGTAAAGTCCGGATGGAAAAGGAGAGAAAAATGAACATCACAGATCTTTTTGGCACTGTTTCTGAGAACGCAGTCTTTGTTCTCGAGTTTTTAGGGATTGTAGCAGCCGTATTCCTCATCGCTTATATCTTTGAAAAGATAGGGAAAATGAGGGATGCAAAAGCCGACAAAAAACCATCCAGGATACTTTCCACCAAGACAATAGTCGTAATAGGTATGTTTTCTGCAATATCTACGGTTCTTATGATATTTGACTTCCCCGTAGTATTCGCACCTTCCTTTTATAAGTTCGACCTGTCCGAACTGCCGGCACTTGTAGCAGGTTTTGCATTCGGTCCGGTAGCAGGTGTTATGGTTGAATTTGTCAAGATAGTCCTTAAAGTTTTGTTCAAGGGCACTTCCACGGCATTTGTCGGCGAACTCGCCAACTTCGTTATAGGAAGTTCGTTCATCGTACCTGCTACAGTCATATATCGAATCAATAAGTCAAAGAAGTCCGCTGTCGTCTCATGCGTAGTCGCCACCATAGTGATCACGATAGTCGGTTCGCTTTTCAATGCCCTCTATCTGCTTCCCGCTTTCTGCAAGCTTTACGGCATGCCGATCGAAGCGATCGTAGCCATGGGTACCAAGGTAAATCCGGCCATCACTTCCGTAGACAGCCTGGTTCTTCTTTCTGTTGCACCGCTTAATATGCTTAAAGGACTGATAGTCAGCGTTATTACGCTCCTTATCTACAAGCACATCAGCAGGATCATCAAGACTTCGCACTGACAACCGGCTTTTTATTCTCAGTCGGACATACTGCGAGAGTGTTACATGGGCATAACCAAGATATGACAACACAAAAGATCCGGATCGATTCATCGTCGATCCGGATCTTTTATTCATAGAAACACAATCTGTTTGCTTTGTGTCATCTTGTCATCTTATCATCCCATCAGCCTATCATTACATCAAAATTATTGCCCGTCACCGGCTTACCCGCCGCAATTCCCAGATAAAACTCGGTATACGTCATATTCCTGTAAGGCTGAATAAATATAAACCCTATTCCAAGGCTTAATATCCCGAGCAGATATATCGGGATGAAGCTCACCATAATACCCAAAAATCTTCCGTACTGCCCATGCATCAGATCTATGCTCTTTTCCATGATCTCCCTTACCGTAAGATCAGGGTAATCAAGAAATATGAAAAACACCTGCGACAGACGGATGTATGTATATATCATACCCACAATGCCCAGTACGGACAATCCCACCAGCAAAAACGTAAGAGTTTCACCGTCAAGGTGCTTATAATACATCACCGCATATGTGAGGCCCGCCGGAAGCAACCATATCAAACATCTTAAAGAGAAGATGAAATCAAGTACGATGATCTTGTCCGGGTGTCCGAAAAACGCAGAAAAAATGTCCTTGTACGCGATCTTGTCTCCGCAGGCAAGCTTAAGATACATAGTAAGCTCTCCCACGGTAAAAACAGCTCCGATAAGCCCTGATATCAAAGTGACCGCCACATATATCGCCATACCGACCACCGAATAAAGATCTGATACCGACTTGGCTATATAATTGGTGGCCACAAATATAAGCTGCACGGTAACTATTGCTCCTATGACGGTGCTGTAATTACCTAACAGCTTATCTCTGGCTATTGCTTTAAGTTCTACCGTAGATCTGTGGTTCATGATCTATCCTCTCACATCAAAATTCATTCCGGATAAGAGGCCGTTATCCCTGTTCTTTAAATTCTTTGTATAGGGATTGTCCTCGTTGCCGTATTGGATCTTGGTAGTCGTGGTACCACCCGACACAAAGGTCCTTCCGCACTCCGGACATACAGAGGTATGTATGGCCACACTTGCCTGCAATACCTTGCCGCCGTTCTGTGCCGCCTTCTTATAGGCATTGGATACATGCTCGCCTTCATGAGCTCTTACGGCCGCTCCTGCAGCCTCCGGAGAAATATGCTGAGCGGTCTTAAATGAGACATTGCCCTCATCGGAACCGTCCTGATACTTGCGCTCCTTGCATGTCTTACACTCAGCAGGCGAAGATTTCTTGCCCGGCATGACCTTGGTGGATTCACCCGGATTAAGCACAGGCTTGGTCTCACCGGTACCCTGAACGCCGCCCAATGGGCGTATGGCAGCATCCACTCCTGCGCCCTGCGATGCAGCCGCATCATAAGAACCGGACATACCCACACGTAATGGACCGACTCCGCTTACTGCGCTCAAACCGGTTGTGTATTTATATCCCGAATAAGGATCCCAGCCTACAGGTACCATACCACTCCTATTCCGTGCATCCATGCACCGTGATGACCATCCTAGAGATCTGTGGGTGATAATCCGCTGCCGTTTTCATTGATAGAAGGAAGGTTGCCATAATTAAGATCCAGCCTGCCGTCCTTGGCATCATCCCACATCTCATCAAAGGAATATCCGTATACCTCTTTGAACATATCATTGACCTGCTGTTTGAAAGCACCGCCTCCATAAAGCAGACTCATCGTCACTCCAAGTATCGCGAGATTGACTCCTATCGCCAAGGCTCCGGTAGTAACGGCCGTCTTGGCTTTCTCATGCATATATCCATTACGGTCTCTTGATAATATGGCGAGTATTATCGCTACCGATCCAAGTACAATCGAAGGATATATGAGGAATGTAAGTACCGATATCACGGCTATGACCCCGATTGTGGAAGCCGCTCTGGCCATGGAATTGGCACTGTTATTATATTCTCTGTACGCCTGTCTTCTGTCGTCCTGTGCACCCGGACGGGGTACATAAGGACTGTTGTTATAATCATCCATTGTTATTATCGCTGTTATTGATCCACTTAAGATATCCGCCTATGAAGGGATCCAATGCTCCGTCCATCACGGCATCGACATTACCGCTCTCTACGCCTGTACGAAGATCCTTAACCAACTTGTAAGGCTGAAAAACATAGGATCTTATCTGATTGCCCCAGCCGATCTCAGTGACCTCGCCCCTGATATCGTCAAGCTTCTCCTTATTCTCCTCAAGCTTAAGCATATATAACTTGGCCTTTAACATCTGCATTGCCTTATCCTTGTTCATATGCTGGCTTCGTTCATTCTGACACTGTACCACTATTCCCGTAGGTAAATGAGTGATACGGATTGCAGAAGATGTCTTGTTGATATGCTGACCACCCGCGCCGGAGCTTCGATAGGTATCCACGCGGATATCATCATCCTTGATCTCAACATCGAGATCAGCATCTATCTCAGGCATAACATCAAGTGATACGAAAGATGTCTGCCTCTTACCCTGGGCATTAAACGGAGATATTCTCACCAGTCTGTGAACGCCCTTCTCCGACTTAAGATAGCCGTATGCATTCTCGCCGTTGACCTGGAAAGTGACCGACTTGATACCTGCCTCATCGCCATCCAAAAAGTCAAGCACCTCAATGCTGTAGCCTTTCTTCTCTGCCCAACGTGTATACATACGATACAGCATCGAAGCCCAATCGCAACTCTCAGTACCGCCTGCGCCGGCATTTAGTTTGAGAATTGCATTGTTTCTGTCGAATTCTCCTGACAATAACGTGCTTATACGTATATTATCTAACAATTCCACAAAAGAATCAAGTTCTTCACGTATTTCGGGTATCAAAGATTCATCGTTTTCTTCATAGCCCATCTCTATCAGGGTCTCAATATCGTCATACTGTGTCTTGAGACTGTCTATGGTCTCCACAGTATCCTTCATATTCTTAAGATCCTTCATTTTTACATTGGAACTCTCAGGATCATCCCAGAAGCCGGGGGCTTCCATCTCTCGTTCCAATTCTTCTATTCTGGCTTTCTTGGCATCCAATCCCAAGGATGCTTCCACCTCAAGCAGAGTATCCTTGTACTTGCCAAGTTCGCCCTTCATCTGGTCAAGTTCTACCATAATTCTATCCTTTTACCGCTTATTGATGGCATGCACTAAATTACAAGATCATACTCTTCCGCAGCACTGCTTATATTTCTTGCCGCTTCCGCATGGACACGGATCATTGGGGTACACCTTGCCTTCCATACGCTTAACCGGCTGCTTTGCAAGACTGTCGTCCTTGTTGGTGCCTGTGACCTTGGCTACCTGTTCACGCTCAACCTTCTCTTCCACTTTTACATGACATAAAAGTCTCACGGTCTCTTCACGAATGGCATCCGTCATCTCATCGAACATCTCGTAACCGCTCATCTTGTACTCCACAAGCGGATCCCTCTGTCCGTATGCCTGAAGTCCTATACCCTGACGAAGCTGATCCATATCGTCGATATGATCCATCCACTTACGGTCTATGGTCTTAAGCAATATCACACGCTCAAGTTCTCTTATCATCTCAGCCTGCGGGAATTCTGCTTCCTTGGCCTCATAGAACTTAACGGCTTCTTCCTTAAGCTTCTGTGTAAGTGCCGCCTTATTCTTAATACTGTCATTATTCTCGGCTCTTAATCTGCCAAGCGTAACGGGTTCTATGGGAATAATGGGTAAAAGCTCATTATTAAGATCCTTAAGTTCCCAGTCATCAGGCTTTTCATCCTCGCCTATGTTACGATCCACAACGCCTTCCACGATATCCGTGAACATCTTGTAGATGACGTCGCGCATGCTCTCTCCATCCAAAACTCTGCGTCTCTCGGCATAGATGATCTCACGCTGTTCATTATTAACCTGATCGTACTCAAGCAGGTTCTTACGTATGCCGAAGTTGTTGCTCTCAATCTTTTTCTGAGCATTCTCTATGGCATTGCTTAACATCTTGTGCTCGATCTCCTGGCCCTCGGGAATACCCAAAGTCGTGAACATATTGATAAGTCTCTCCGAGCCGAAGAGTCTCATAAGATCATCTTCAAGCGAGATATAGAACTTGGATTCACCGGGATCTCCCTGTCTTCCGGATCTTCCTCGTAACTGATTGTCTATACGTCTTGACTCATGTCTCTCCGTACCTATGATCTTAAGTCCGCCTGCTGCCTTGGCCTCGTCATCAAGCTTGATATCAGTACCACGGCCCGCCATATTCGTAGCAATGGTAACCTTGCCGTGTATACCGGCCTCTGCAACTATCTCAGCGTCCATCTCATGGAACTTTGCATTTAAGACCTTATGCTCTATTCCCTGTTTGCGAAGCAATCCGGACAGTTCTTCACTGGCTTCGATGGTGATCGTGCCCACCAATACAGGCTGTCCCTTGGCATGTGCTTCCTTAACCGCATCCACTATGGCTACAAGCTTCTCACGTCTGGTCTTGTATACTGCGTCCTGATGGTCTATTCTGGCCACCGGAACATTAGTGGGTATCTCAATAACATCCATCTGATAGATGTCTCTGAATTCCTTCTCTTCGGTGAGCGCAGTACCCGTCATGCCGGCCTTTTTCTCGAACTTATTAAAGAAGTTCTGGAAAGTAATGGTGGCAAGCGTCTTGCTCTCACGCTTAACCTTAACATGCTCCTTTGCCTCGATCGCCTGATGAAGGCCGTCAGAATATCTTCTTCCGGGCATGATACGTCCGGTGAATTCATCCACTATGAGCACCTGATCATCCTTGACCACATAATCCTGATCACGGAACATAAGATTGTGCGCACGAAGCGCAAGGATGATATTGTGCTGTATCTCAATATTCTCGGGATCTGCAAGATTGTCGATATGGAAAAACTGCTCGACCTTGGCTACACCGCGCTCGGTAAGATTGAGGTTCTTATCCTTCTCATTGACTATAAAGTCTCCGGTCTCTTCACGTACAACACCCATGATGAGATCCATCTTGGTCAGATCCTCGACATCCTCACCTCTCTGCATCTGACGTGCAAGTATGTCGCATGCCTCATAGAGCTTGGTAGACTTGCCGCTCTGACCTGATATGATAAGGGGTGTTCTGGCCTCATCGATAAGAACCGAATCGACCTCATCGATGATCGCATAGCCAAGCTTACGAAGTACGAGCTGCTCCTTATAGATGACCATGTTGTCCCTAAGATAATCAAATCCGAGCTCATTATTGGTCACATAAGTGATGTCACAGCCATACTCATGCTGTCTCTCTTCGGGTGTCATGCCGTTTAATACCACGCCGACGCTCAGTCCCAAAAACTCATGGACCTGCCCCATCCATTCGGCATCACGCTTGGCCAGATAATCATTGACCGTAACAATGTACACACCCTCTCCGAGCAATGCATTGAGATATGCGGGACAGGTAGATACCAATGTCTTACCTTCACCTGTACGCATCTCTGCGATACGTCCCTGATGAAGGATGATACCGCCGATAAGCTGCACTCTGTAGTGCTCCATATTGAGCACTCTCTTGGCCGCCTCTCTGACTGTGGCAAATGCCTCAGGCAGAATATCGTCAAGAGTCTCCCCACTCGTAAGTCTGTCCTTATATTCTTTGGTCTTGGCGCGCAGCTGCTCGTCCGACAGAGCCTGCATCTGCGGACGCAGAGACTCTATCTTGTCCACTATCGGGGTAATACGCTTAAGTTCACGCTCACTGTGCGTTCCAAAAACTTTGTCAACTATCTTGCTCATAAAAAATGTTACCTAACCGTTATTAATACTTTAACGCTTTCTCTTCTTCGTTCATTACACGTAAACCGCCCTGTGCAAGCGCAAGCAGCTCGTCCTCACCGGGATATACGGTGAAAGGTGCGATCCACTCACATGCTTCCTTGAGTCCGGCTACAACTTCTTTGTCATAAGCAATACCACCGGTCACTACGATCGCATCCACCTTGCCCTTAAGAACGCAAGCCATCGAACCTATATCCTTGGATACCTGGAAGATAAAGGCATCTCTTATTACCTTGGCCTTGGTATCTCCGTCCTGGATCATCTTCTCAACATCTCTCATGTCGTTGGTTCCGACATAGGCATTGAATCCGCCGCCACCTACAAACTTCTTGTATACTTCAGCCTCCGTGTACTTACCTGAGAAACACATCTTGATAAGTGCTCCCGAAGGTGCTCCGCCTGCTCTCTCGGGAGAGAAAGCTCCGTCTCCGTCAAGCGCATTGAACACATCTATTACTCTTCCGCCGGTATGAGCTCCTACTGATACGCCTCCGCCCATGTGAACCACAACGAGATTAAGGGAGTCATAAGCGACACCTTTTTCCTTGGCATATCTCTTGGCTACGGCCTTCTGATTGAGTGCATGGAAGACACTCGTACGGGGAAGCTCGGGTACACCCGAATATCTGGCGATATCGCAGAGTTCATCCACAACAACGGGATCCACGATAAAGCTTCTTACACCGATCTCATCACCGATCTCTCTGGCGAGCATTCCGCCGAGGTTCGATGCATGCTGACCCTGCTTGCCTATCTTAAGATCCTCAAGCAGTTCATCCGTCACTTCGTATGTACCGCCGGGAATAGGCTTAAGCATTCCGCCTCTGCCGACTACCATGTCAAGCGAATTGATATCGAAGCTCTTCTCCTGTAAAAGCTTAAGTATGATGTTCTTACGGAAATCCTTCTGATCCGCGATGGTCGCATACTTTGCTATCTCTTCCGTCGAATGACGAAGTGTCTCTTCAAATAACAGATTCTCATCTTCGAATACACCGATCTTGGTGGATGTAGAACCCGGATTAATGATCAAACTGAGTATACTCATAAATACCTCCAATACTATCTGTTAAAATGTCTCTGAAGCAAGGGCTGCAAGAGCGATCGAATTAACCTTAACGTCTACGGTGTCTGACCTCGAGGTTAAGATGACCGGGGCCTTGGTACCCGTTAAGATGTTACCGTTTTTGCAGGGAACCATATGAACAATGGCCTTGTATACAAGGTTACCGGCATGTATATCCGGGAAAAGAAGGATATCTGCGTCTCCGGCTACCTTACGGTCCAGGGCACCCTTCTCCTCTGCAGCTTCCTTGTAAAGTGCTATATCAAGTGAAAGAGGTCCGTCCACGATGCAACCGGTGATCTCACCCGCTTCGTTCATGCGTGTAAGTTCGGCAGCCTCTACAGTGACAGGCATCTTCTCATTGACTGTCTCAAGTGCGGCCAAAGGTGCAACCTTGGGCATCGTTACGCCGCAAGCCTTGGCAACATCTACCGTATATTCTATGATGCACTTTTTATCTTCAAGTGTGGGATATGGCATAAACGCAACGTCTGTAAGGAATAACAGTCTGTCTATGCCGGGGATCTCGAATACGCATACGTGAGAAAGAGGCTTGCCTGTACGAAGTCCGACTTCCTTATTAAGAACACTCTTAAGGAATGTTCCTGTAGGAAGCAGTCCCTTCATATACATATCTGCCTCACCGTCATGGACGAGCTTAACCGCCTTAAGTGATGCCTCTACTATATCCTTCTCATCGATAACCTTAAAATCGGCAAGATTCATGCCTATCTCTGAAGCGATCTTGGCGATCTGATCCTCATCACCAACGAGGATTGAATCAGCTATGCCTCTTTCTTTTGCTATCTTGACAGCCTCCAAAACCGCCTTGTCCTGTGCCACAGCCACAGACAGCTTCTTAAGCTTTATCTCCGAAACCTTTGCCAATAGATCATCAAATGACTTACTGTTAGTACTCATGTCAAACCTCCAAACTATCTTTTACGATTTTGCTCATAAAAACGCTATTTACTATGATATCACCAACACTTCAAATAATCAATTAAAGTTTTGGAACGAACAGGTAAAGATTCCATAAACTTTGCCACTGTAAAGCGATAGATTTTCACATAAAATATCAAAATATTTCTATAATTCACACGCGGCATATTATATACTATATTTGGGTGTGTGTATACACTCGCACAGGCCAAAGTCACAGGGACGTGACCGGCCGGATGGGGAAAATATGCCGGGAATAAAATCATTATTACACTTTATTGACATTTTGGGTGTTGACGAGACACCCGATCTGCAGGTCTTTAAACAGGCTTTGTCAGAGGTCGCCACAGATTACCATATGGCGAGACTGTTCTTTGACGAGTCTTCCACAGCAGATTTTGCAGAATATGACAGAACGGTCATCGCAGATGACCCGAACAGTGCCGAATACGGAGATATACTTCATTATACTTTCCGTATGGAAGACGGCCTGTATTTTGCGATCACAATATATGCGGAGCAGGGACATGCTTATCCCGACGGTATCGCCGGAGAGCTACGTGCCATATCCAATATAGCTTTTTACAATTACGGGCGCATCAAATTCCATGACCTTGTGGTCCATGCTTCGATGACGCATTACCTCACCGGACTTCCCAATTCCGGCGGTTTCTTAAAACGTGTCGGCGAGATATTTGCTTCAGGCAAATTATCCAACTACGATTCCTACTATTTCAATATAAGAAGTTTTGGCAGCATCAGCAAACGCTACGGTTATAAACAGGGCGATGACATGATATGCCAGTATGCTCATGCCGTGAGTCATTTTGCGGGCAATGATGAGATCGTTGCGCATGTGAGCGAGGACAATTTCGTGGCTCTTATCAAGAAGTCACATTACAGTCCTTTTATCACCATGCTCTCAGAAGTATCGGTCAATGCCGTCAAAGACGGCTCCACACACGAGATCAAGTTAAGCGCTACGATCGGTGTACTGCACATAGACAAAGAATTAAACGACATAAGCGAAGTGATATCACTTCCCGCCATAGCCATGAATTCAGCCAAGAATGTGCTACATCAGGCTGTGTGCCACGTATCCGACGAGCTCTTATACCAGGTATCGGAACAGAAGCGTGTGCTTGAAAGATTCCCCGGTGCCATGAGAAACAACGAGTTCATGGTATATTACCAGCCCAAAGTCGATTCACGCACCAACACTCTGGTCGGTGCAGAAGCTTTGGTTCGCTGGATACACAAGGAAGAGATGATCCGTCCGGGAGCTTTCATTCCTGTACTTGAGCGCGAAGGAGCCATAAGCGCGCTCGATCTTTACGTACTCGAGCATGCGTGCGCGGATATCCGTGAATGGCTTGACGAAGGCATAGAGCCCGTGCAGGTATCCGTCAATATCTCACGTAAAGACCTCGAAGATCATACCCTTCCATACAGGATCGCCGATATCATAGACAGGTTCGGAATAGACCGCAAGTATATCCAGATAGAAGTCACCGAGACCATGGATGAGACAGAGCATGGCATCATGACGGTATTCCTCGATAAACTCTATGAGATGGGCATCTCCACCGCCATCGACGATTTCGGTTCGGGATATTCATCACTGAGCACACTTCGTAACTTTAAGATCAATACACTTAAGATAGACAGATCATTTATCAACAATGATGTGATCTCCAAAAATGACGAGATCATACTCTCCGATATCATACACATGGCCAATGCGCTCAATGTGGAGGTCATCACTGAAGGCGTGGAGCGTCCCGACCAACTTGAGTTCATCAACAAAGTCGGTTGTTATCTCATCCAGGGATATTATTACGACAGGCCTCTTCCTCTCACCACATTCATAAAGAGGCTTAAGACCCGCACCTATCCCGAGAACCCTCAAGAGATAGACGGAATACCTACCGAGGAGATAGGTTGACATAATGTGATCCATCGATGCAGTCGATCATATGCCTCGCAGTCATCTGTGTAAGCAGGCACAGCACCTCTGATATCGGGATGTCACATTCATCACCCATATCATATATGATCTCTCCGGCACTTTTGGGATCACAGCCAAGTACTGACAATATCTTTCTTTCATTTGATGTAAGAAATCTTTCATCATAAGACTTACAGGACGTCTCCGGGCGTCCTTTCTTTTTGCCCTTCTTAACATTACATGTAAAACCTGTCTTTTTTAAAAAGTCATCCACAAAATCATACGGCCTTACAAGCGGCGTCGCACCCTCCCAGATAAGCCTGTTACAGCCCGTGCTTAAAGAATCCGTCACCCGCCCCGGCAGCGCATATATCTCTCTGCCCTGATCAAGTGCCATTGATACGGTGATAAGGGTTCCGCTTCTTTCTCTTGCCTCTATCACAAGCACCGCATCCGAAAGGCCCGATATGATACGATTTCTTTCGGGAAAAAGTCGGGCGATTGGCTCTGTCCCCGGTCTATACTCACTTATGATCCCGCCTTTCGTCTTAAGTTCATCATATAGATCATGGTTACTCTGCGGATAACAGATATCCACCCCGCATCCTAATACCCCGAAAGATCTTCCGCCTGTGCTAAGCGCCCCTTTTTGCGCTATTCCGTCTATTCCCAGGGCCATACCGCTTATGACCTGTATTCCTGCAGATCCTATCTCTCTTGCAAATTCCCTGGCCATCTGTCTTCCGTATCCCGAGCAGTTGCGCGCTCCGATGATCGCCACGCTCGGTCTGTCTTCATCCGGCAGTTCACCCATATAAAACAGAGATAATGGCATATCCTTGATCCCCAAAAGGCGCCTCGGGTAATCTTCATCTCCTGCCACACAATAACCTATGCCCCTGCTTTTAAGGTCCGCACAGGCACTTGGCACTCCTTTTAACTCTCTTTCCGTTACCAAGCTGGTGACAAATTCCGGCTTTATCACCTTCTTAAGCGCACTTTCATCAGCCGTGACTGCTTTTGCATATGTTCCGAAATGCGTCTTTAACATATCGATCTGCTTGGCATAAAAGCCGGTAAGCATCTGCAAAAAGCAAAGGCTTTCTTTTTCACTGTATATTTCGTTCATATTATCCTCATCCCCTGTAACACAAAGCCTCATTAAGATGCTTCATGCCTATATTGTCTTCGCCGTCGATATCAGCTATCGTTCTGGCCACCTTAAGCAGCTTATGATACGATCTGGCCGTAAGTTTCATATCATCATATATATCCTTCATATAATCGCTCTCATCTTTGCCAAGAGGACAGTACTTATCTATATCAGCTGAAGATATGTCACTGTTATGCACAAGATCCGTACCCTTAAAGCGTTCTTTCTGGATCTTGACAGCCTCCATCACCTGTGCCTTTAAGGTGGCACTGTCAAAAACAGGGCGCTTATGTGCCGCTTTCCTCCCTCCGGCCGTCGCCCCTTTAACGATCTTCTCAGCGTCGATCCTCGATGACCTCACCGTGATATCGATCCTGTCTCTTATGGGTCCCGATATTCTGGATCTGTACCTGTCTATCATATGGTCCGAGCAGTTACAGAGATTGCGATCCGGGTAGAATCCGCACGGACATGGGTTGGCCGCCGCCACCAGCATGAAATCCGCCGGATAATCACACGTATGCATAACACGTGATATTTGTATCTTTTTGTGTTCCAAAGGCTCTCTCAGCACCTCGATACATCTTCTGTCAAATTCCGGCAGTTCATCCAAAAAAAGAATACCTTTATTGGAAAGTGCAAGCACGCCGGGTTTGGAACCGGCCCCTCCTCCTGCGAGCGCATTTATTGTCGTGGTATGATGAGGTGAAAAATAAGGTCTGTCATACATATATGGCCTGTCTTTATTAAGAAGCCCGGCTATACTGTAAAGCATCGATACTTCCAGACTCTCATCCGCAGTAAGAGGCGGCATGATGGTATGCATGCGTTCGGCTATCATCGTCTTGCCCGAACCCGGAGGTCCGATTATGAGCATATGATGGAAACCTGCCGCCGCGATCAAAGCCGCTCTTATACATGCATCCTGCCCTATGACATCTGCAAAATCACATGTTTTTTCACCGTCTGCCTGCAAAGTCTCCCTATGGTCATCAGTGTATATATGAGCATCTGCATCAGAGCACGCGTTAAGTGTTTCCGTGACTTCTATAAGGTTGCGTACCGGGATGATCTTCATCCCCTCTACATACGCAGCTTCCCCTGCATTATCCGCAGGGACAACACAGTTTTTTATCCCTTCCTTCTTCGCCGCAAGTACGATAGGCAGTACACCCTCCACACTGCACACATCACCCATCAGCCCAAGTTCCCCGATCACAAGCACATCTTTTAGTCTGTCATCTGGAATGATCCCCAGGGAATTAAGTATGCCCATCGCTATCGGAAGGTCATAGGCAGTCCCGGTCTTTTTGATGTCTGCCGGCGATATATTGACCGTTATATGTACCGGCGGGATGTCGATCCCACTGTTTTTAAGTGCAACACGAACTCTTTCTTTGGCTTCCTTTACTTCATTGGACAGCTTGCCTACCATATCAAAACCGGGTAATGCCCTGGATACGTCGACTTCAACATTGGCGATAAAGCTCTCAATTGCGCAAAGTCCGCCTGAAAGGACAGAAGAATACATAGATTACCTCCTAAATATGCAATTACGTATTGGAAATAAAACCGAAACCGGTCTGAAGTTTTTCGACAGTGAAAATATAACACACAGCGTGTGTGATGTCAACAGGGAGATGAATGCAACTTTGCAATTTTGCGTGCACTGTTACGCAGCTTCTCTGCGTAACAGCAACCTCGAAGCAAAGTTTCTCGGTGCCCCGCATTCGTCAAAGTGATAGCCTCACGTGCCAGCACGAGGCTATCACTTTGGCTCATTGCGCACGCAAAAAAACGCGTGATGACGGTCACGCGTTTTGTATAAATCCTGTATTATGATCCTGTAAGATCACGGGCCCCAAAGATGTATTAAGCCATCTCGTTAACAGCCTTGCTAAGACGGGATACCTTCCTTGCAGAAGTATTCTTATGATATACTCCCTTAGATGTAGCCTTGTCTATAGTAGCTGTGGCCTCGACTAAAGCCGCAGAAGCAGCTGCCTTATCTCCTGACTCAACAGCAGCGGTCACTTTCTTGACAGCTGTCTTGACGCCGGACTTAATAGCCTTGTTGCGCTCTGCATTGGCATTGGATACTAAAATTCTCTTTTTAGCGGATTTGATATTAGCCAAGTTCTCCACCTCCTAACAAATTCAATCTGTAAGTGCGGACAATCCGGACACGGACGATTTGTCGCACACGCAAATGTTATTTTATGTCAGAAATACCCATAAGTCAATACTTATATGAAGGATTTTGCGTAAAATCCCTCAATCAGCCTTAAATTCATTGGCTTTATGCCTTTTGTCCGGTCTCAGTCCAGTAAAAAACGCACAAAAACACTGTTACTTACATCGATTCCTTTAGGCGTCAGCCTGATCATATCGCCGTCTTTTTCTATCAGACCTTCGGATATCAGTCTGTCTGTCTCGGATCCATATATATCGTTATAAAAATGCCCGAATTTCAGTCTGAATCCCTCCATGCTTATTCCCTGCATCCTGCGAAGACCGAGAAACATGTATTCTTCCATGGCATCTTTTTCTTCTATAAAAGTCACCTCATCATGAAGCCCGCAATATCCTTTATAATCGCTGTCCTTATACTCATCAAATACGTCATAGCATACCGGTATATCCCTGTCGCTTATATATTCTATATCCTCCAAATATTCGTTTATCACAGAAGTATTCTTATATCTGTAACCTCTGAAATAGGAAGACGCCCCGAGACCGACACCTATATACTCTCCGCCGGTCCAATATACATTATTGTGCCTGCACTCATAACCCGGGCGGGCGTAATTGGATATCTCATATCTGTCATAACCGGCAGCCTTTAATATATCTCCTGTCATATAATACAGGCGACGCTCATCATCCTCATTCGGGAGTGGAAGAATCGCCGAATTTGTATAGCTGACACTTCTGTCAGCACCGTAAAGATCCGCGAATTTTGTGCCTTCTTCGATGATCAGGCTGTAAGCCGAAATATGCTGTGGGTTAGCGTTGACCGCTTCAGTCAGCGTCTTTTCATATGTCTTAAGTGTCTGCCCCGGTATCCCGCTCATGATATCTATATTGATATTGTCAAATCCGGCATCCCTTGCCTCGCTGTAGGTTCTTACAAACCCCTCATAGTCATGTATACGCCCAAGAGCCTTAAGTTCCGAATCTATGGCAGACTGTAACCCTATGCTCAGTCTGTTTATTCCCGATTCGCGTAACGATCTTAAAATATCCCCTTTTATTGTACCGGGATTGCATTCCATGCTCACTTCGGCTTTATCGATCACTCTAAAGCCCTCGTGTATCGTCTCCATTATTCTGTTAATTTGCCCGGAAGTAAGTAAAGACGGCGTTCCCCCACCAAAGAATACTGTATATATCTCTTTAGAATCCTTAGAGAGATCCTTCGAGTACAGCCTTATTTCATCACATAAAGCCGCGACATACCTTTCCTTCAGTTCATCAGATGCGCTGAAGGATAAAAAATCACAGTAATTGCATTTTTTTACACAAAACGGAATGTGAATATATAATGAGAACATAATAATTTGTTTGGCCCGAGGCCATATATATCCATAAGTGGGTAATTTCGAGCCGTCGGTACTTAGGTGCCGTATTTGGGCACCTTATGTACCGCTACGAGCGAGAACTTAGCGGGAGCGTGCCCACGTTGGATATATATGGCCTCGGGCCATCGAATCATTCTGAATCCAATTTGAGTACTGACATAAAGGCCTTCTGCGGTATCTCGACATTACCGATCTGTCGCATACGCTTTTTGCCCTCTTTCTGCTTTTCAAGAAGCTTCTTCTTACGCGTGATATCACCGCCGTAACACTTGGCTAAGACGTCCTTTCTCATGGCCTTTACCGTCTCCCTGGCTATTATCTTGCCTCCTACGGCTGCCTGTATGGGAATCTCAAATAAGTGCCTCGGGATCTCATCCTTAAGTTTTTCACACATCTTGCGGCCGCGTTCATAAGCACTGTCCGCATGTACAATAAACGAAAGAGCATCCACTTCTTCCCTGTTGATAAGGATATCGAGTTTAACCAGCGAACTCTTCTCATAACCCTTAAGCTCATAGTCAAATGAAGCGTAGCCTCTCGACCTGCTCTTTAATGCATCAAAAAAATCATAGATTATCTCATTAAGCGGCAGATCATACTTAAGAAGAACTCTTCCCGAATCTATATATTCCATGCCGGTCTGCCTGCCGCGTCTTTCCTGGCATAGTCCCATAATGGAGCCCAGATATTCACTGGTGAGCATGATCTCGGCACTCACGATGGGCTCTTCCATGTAATCAATCTCTGACGGATCCGGCATATTGGTGGGATTGGTAAGTTCTATCATCTCACCATTGGTCTTCCATACATGATATATTACTCCGGGAGCCGTGGTAACAAGATCAAGATTATACTCTCTCTCCAGTCTCTCCTGTACTATCTCAAGATGCAAAAGTCCCAAAAATCCGCATCTGAAACCGAATCCCAAAGCCACCGAAGTCTCCGGTTCATAATTAAGTGATGCATCATTAAGTTGGAGCTTTTCAAGGGCATCTCTTAAGTCCGGATACTTGGCGCCATCTGCAGGATACATACCGCAAAATACCATGGACTGCACTTTCTTATATCCGGGAAGCGCTTCATCACAGGGGCGATCAGCATCCGTCACCGTATCACCCACAGCCGTATCTCTCACATTTTTAATGGATGCCGTAATATATCCTACCATTCCGGCAGACAGTTCTTCACCGGGAATAAACTGGCCCGCGCCGAAAGTACCTACCTCAACCACTTCCGCATTGGCTCCGGTAGCCATCATCTTAATATTGGTGCCCTTTTTCACGACACCGTCCATTATCCTGACAAATACTATTACTCCTCTGTATGAATCATACAGCGAATCAAAAATCAGGGCTTTAAGTGGAGCCGAAGCGTCACCTGTCGGTGCCGGGATACGTTCTACTATCCTCTCAAGGACATCCTCTATACCTATACCGTTCTTGGCACTTATAAGCGGGGCATCTTTGGCTTCTATTCCGATCACATCCTCGATCTCTTCTATAACGCGCTCAGGCTCGGCACTCGGGAGATCTATCTTATTGATTACAGGGAATACTTCAAGATCATGATCAAGCGCCAGATATACGTTGGCCAAAGTCTGAGCCTCTATACCCTGAGCCGCATCCACCACCAGGACTGCTCCGTCACAGGCTGCCAGAGATCTGCTCACCTCATAATTGAAGTCCACATGTCCCGGAGTATCTATGAGATTAAAGACATACTCCTGTCCGTCCTTTGCCTTGTATATCGTACGCACGGTCTGGGCCTTGATGGTGATGCCCCTCTCGCGCTCTATATCCATATTATCAAGCACCTGTTCCTGCATCTCGCGCTCCGTGAGCAGGCCGGTCTTTTCTATGATCCTGTCGGCAAGCGTACTCTTACCATGATCAATATGTGCAACTATGCAAAAGTTTCTGATGAATTTCTGATCCATTATTAATTCCTGTTTTAACTTTCTATCTCGAATGACCGCCGCCGCCATGGCTTCCGCCACCGCCGCCACCCGAACTGGTCTCTATCTTTCTCCTGGTTACAGTCTTATTGCGGAATGTATCCGTACTGACTTTCAAATTACCTTTACCGCCCTTAACATATGTATGAGAGTTAGTGGTAACGTCTCCAAGCTTGCTCGTGATATTGATGATAATATATATTCCTGCGACCACAACCGCCACGATAAAAGCTATAAGCATTGAATACGGCGGTTTAAGGGGCATCGCCTTCCCTGCAAGCTTACCGACTATCTCACGATACTGGTCATAGGGATCGGCATAGTCACCCTCTATCTCATCAAGTATATTCAGGATATCATCGCATTCGGAATCAGACAGTCTCTCTCTTACCGCACCTGTCGTAGATATCCAGGAATGTATCTTGCCATCCCCGCCTCTGCTCCAGTTGTCCACGAATACTATACTCGAGCCTCCCGGATAATCATAGCCCGTGCCATACTCTTCGCTGAAAGAATCTGCATATTCCCTAACCTTGGAAAGATATCCGTATTCCGGATCATCAAGTGTGATGACCACGATATCCGCCAGACACTCTTCCTCGAGTTCCACTATATAGGCTCTGAGTTCCTCTGCCTCTTCATCAGTCATCTTACATGCCAGGTCATACACACAGTCCGTATGATCCCATACATCATTATGCCTCTCGTAGTCTATGGCATTCTCGACTCCGCTATGAACGCTCAAAGATATCACTGTGAGCACAAACGCCACTATGATCGGTATAGCAAAATATCTAAGATACTTAATCATTGCTCTGTCCTATCCTATCTATACAAACGCTGCCAAAAGCAGTCTGATCATCGACATTATCCAAAATATCACTCCGAACACCGTGGCACCGTAGGCAAATACTTTACCCTTGGCTACCGGAGTCCTGCCCACCACCTTGCCGGTCTGTCCGTTTACAAAGAAGCGATAATCCTCTCCACCATAACTGAATACATATTCCCATACCGGTAAAAGTGCAAACTGAGCAAGTTTCTTTTTTGCATCAACGTTAAGGCTCTTCTTACTTACGGTAGCATAACCGCTAATACTGTCACCGATCATGCTCTCTATCGCATCTGTAAGCTTCTTTACGGCTCTCGACGCAAGTTCTTCCTCATCCCGGTTGTACTTCTCTCCGAGATATCCGGACATATACTTTTCCATGAATCCCTCCAAAGCCGCATAATCATAGGGCTCCATCAGATCCATGCACTGGTCATCCATATAGTCGGAAGCATCCACAGGAACTTTGTCAAAATCAGCTTCCAGTTCGCGATGTATGTCAAAATATGACGTCTCGGTATATTCATACTGACCCGATCTCCATGTCCGTACCTTAGTACCTGTCCCATGATAATCGCTGTCAGTGTTATAGTCGTACATGAAAAACGGTACATACGTACCTTCTATCTTGCTCACCGAGGCGCGGCTTAAGAAAGACGACGGTGTGAATACCCTTCGCCCGAACTCTTTATGCAAAAGGTCTATCGCCTTATTCTTGCTTACCTTAAAAGGAATGATAAGCTTGGGAGTATATGCTCCCTGTACTCTCTCATCCAGTATTATGTATGAACCGCAATTGGGGCATCTGGTTGCCGAAGTATGTTCCCCGATGACTTCATCCAAGGGAGCCCCACAGCTCAAACAGCTTTTCATGGTTTCGGTACCTGTAACCTTTTCCTCACTGTCAAGTCCGTCACAATGAGGGCAGCACATAGTCCCCTTATCCGGGTCATATATTGTATTACCACCGCAGTTTTTGCACTTAAATATCATATGTTATCCCCTGCCGTCTTCTGACTACATTCTCGACGGCGCATCAAATCCAAGCATCTTAATGCAGGCTTCCAGTATCTTAAGAGTCAGCACCAGGATCGCTATGTATCCTGACTTCTCCTTATCATCCTCGCATGCAAGGATCTTCGTATCATGATAGAATCCGTTAAATGCATTGGCAAGGCTGTAGATATATGCGCATATCCTATGAGGTGCAACCTCCGCGCATGCGCCTTCTATCACCGGAGCAAAACCTGAAAGCGCAAGCATAAGCGCCTTCTGAGACGCGGACTTGGGCGCAATGAACTCCATATCGGATGAAGGCAGTACGGGGACCGATCCGCCCTGTTCCGTATATTTTGCAAGTATACTCCTTATACGAACCATGGTATATAAGATATACGGGCCGGTATTACCTTCGCTTGAAGTGAATTTGTCCACATCAAATATATAGTCCTTGGACGCCTGGTTTGACAGATCTCCATACTTGATCGCAGCAAGTGAGACCGTGTTACTTATACTCTTTGCCTCATCCGGATCGATATCTCTGTTCTCCAGTATCCTCTCATACATTCTGTCGTTGATGTCCTTAATGAGCATCTCAAGAGGCATCACACCGCCGTCACGCGTCTTAAAAGGCTTGCCATCCTTGCCGTTGACGGTTCCGAAACCTATATGCACAAGTTCCGTATCGGGCTTCACAAGCTTACTCTTACGTGACGCTCTGAATACCTGTTCAAAATAAAGATCCTGGCGTTTATCCGTCAGATAGACCATACATACCGGATCGATCTTTTCAGTTCTCTCCATAATGGTTGCAAGATCGGTGGTATTGTACAGTGAAGCGCCGTCAGACTTTATCACTATGCAGGGAGGCATCTCTTTGGTATCGGTATCCTCCTTGACATCTATTACAAGTGCTCCCTCAGACATGTGCGCATAACCGCCATCCTTAAGATATGAGACCATGCCCGGAATAATATCCTGTACATCCGATTCACCCTTCCAAAGTTCAAAATGAACGTCAAGCGAATCATATATCTTCTTCATATTGGCAACAGAGATATCCATGATCTGTTTCCACAGCGCTCTGTAGCCCCTCTGTCCGTTCTGAAGCTTAAGCGTCGCTTCCATGGCCTTATCTTTGTATGCAGGATCAACTTTTGCCTTGCCTGCAGCCGTAGGATATATCTCACCAAGTTCTTCAATGGTGATGGGAGCTTCCTTCGGATATTCACCCTCAAATGAATCGGCAAAATACGGCAAATCAGGGAATCTCTCCTTAAGTTCCGTGATGACCAGACCCATCTGAAGTCCCCAGTCACCCATATGTATATCACCTATTGCGTCATAACCCGCATAGTTAAATATCCTCTTAACGGCTTCTCCTATGACAGCCGAGCGAAGATGTCCGACATGAAGCGCCTTGGCAGCGTTAGGTCCGCCGTAATCCACTACAACCTTGCGTCCCCTGCCTATATCATCAAGTCCGAATCTGCCGTCGGCACACTGGGACATATCCTTAAGATATCCGGCCAAAAAACCTCCCCTTATATTGATGTTCAAAAAGCCGGGATTAACAGCCTGAGCGCTGTCTATCACCGCATTGTCATTCAGATTGTCCGCAACCTCGGAAGCGATCTGAATGGGCGCTTTATGATACTGCTTGGCTACAGCCATGGCACCGTTGCACTGATACTCGCACAGATCCGGTCTGTTGGATACCGTGACCGTACCATATGATGATTCGTATCCGGCTTTTTCAAAAGCTTCCTTAACTTCCTTACTGATAAGATCAATCAATTTTTCCATATATTACTCCATTTCATTGATAAACCGGTGCCCGCCGACTTGTCATAACATAAGACAGCCCGGTTGCGCCGGTTCAAAATAATAACCGCATATTGAATGTTATTCGGTGACTACCTGATTCTTGCCGTGAGTCTTGCCATAGTAGAGTCTCTTGTCCGCGATCTCAACTATGTTTCTAAGCTGCATTCCGTATCTGTATTCGGATATGCCCATAGTAACAGTCACATGAAAAACCGCGTCGTCCTTGGCTTTAAATTCCGTCTCTGCAAGCCTCATCCTGATACGATCGGCAGCATGACAGGTGTCATACTTGGATCCGTGTGCAAAGAGAAGGAATTCCTCGCCTCCCCAACGGCACGCATGATCGCCGTCCCTGATCTCATCCATGATGATACGTGCAAGTTCCACAAGCACCGTATCTCCGACATCATGTCCGTAAGTATCATTGACAGACTTAA
>JAILKC010000116.1 GCA_024694055.1 Lachnospiraceae bacterium
ATACATGCTGGTATAAAGCCACATCATACCGATCACGATGGTGGATAAGCTTCCGTATACGCTCATTCCTCCGAAATAGTCCACATATATCGAAAATCCCAACGCCAGTATCTGCCAGGCTATCGCACAAAGTGCAGCTCCGGGTATCTGGTATATGAGCCTAAGCTTCATATTGGGTATGAATGTATATATAAGTGTAAACAATATGGTAAGTACCGCCCAGCCAAGCAGGAATCTGTACCTCACGAACGTATGCGTGACATCTAAAAGATGAGGTGCAAAATTGCCGACATATTTGACCAGTGTCTTACCAAGCATCGAAAGGCCGAATGTCATGAGCAATGATGCCATAATCACAAGCGTATAAAAACTTGCCTGCAGTCTGATCATCACAAAATTACGGTCTTCTACGACTCCGTGCGTGACATTGAGCCCCATCTGAAGTCCCATTACTCCCTTGCCTGCAGACCATATAGCTACCAAAACGGCAAGTGGCAGGATCGTATGAGCTTTGTCATAGATCTGATTCACAAAAGTGGTCATCGATCCGCCCAAAGATGCAGGTATCACGCTCTCAGCCGCTTCTAAAAGCGCCTCCTTGGATAAAGGCGTAAACGTAACAATGGTAGATAACACAAGCAGTATGGGTACTATTGAAAGAAAAAAGAAAAAAGCAGTGCTGGACGCATACGCAGAGATATTGTCACGCACAAGCTGTTTTCCGAATTCCCTGAATATCAGATAGAGTTTTCTCAACAAAGTTCTCCCATATTAGGCGACGACACGTCTGTCTGCGCCCCTGTGGTGTATCTGCGATAAAAAAGCAACCATTAAGGCTGCTTAGGTATGGCCTGAAACAAGGCTCCTGTATTTTGACTCCTAGCTATCGGCTAGGTGGGTGACCGCAACTTAAGCGCCTGTCTTCCACTGCTTATGGATCGCTCCACGGAGGCCTGACATCTTCTTAAGCAATATAGGAATCCCGTTTAAAGTAAATGTAGGTTCAAAACATCAGGTAGACCTTATAACAGGTTAGTTATATTTTACCATACGTTCACATATCGCACAATAGCCTGTCAAAAGATCATGCGATATTATTGCCTGTATATAACTGATAATATTTGCCGCGTTCTTCAAGGAGCTGCTCATGTGTTCCACGCTCTATGATACGGCCTTTTTCAAGTACCATTATACAGTCACTGTTTCTGACTGTAGACAATCTGTGGGCTATGACAAAAGTCGTACGCCCCTTCATAAGGCTGTCCATGCCCTGTTGGACTATTCTCTCGGTTCTGGTATCTATGCTCGACGTAGCCTCGTCAAGTATAAGCACGGGAGGATTCATGATAGCGGCTCTTGCGATGGCAAGAAGCTGTCTCTGACCCTGGCTTAAGTTACCTCCGTCGCCTTTAAGCATCGTATCATAACCCTGCGGAAGCCTTCTTATAAATCCGTCCGCATTGGCAAGTTTTGCTGCGGCGATGACCTCATCCATAGTCGCATCTTTTTTTCCGTATCTGATATTGTCAGCGACAGTCCCCGAAAACAAATGCGTATCCTGAAGCACCATACCAAGGCTCTTTCTGAGATCAGCCTTGCGTATCTTGCCTATATTGATACCGTCATATCTTATTTTGCCGTCCTGAATATCATAGAACCGGTTGATAAGATTGGTGATCGTAGTCTTGCCGGCGCCTGTAGATCCGACAAAAGCGATCTTCTGTCCGGGCTTGGCAAAGAGTTCCACATCATGCAAAACCATCTTATCATCGCTGTATCCGAAGTCCACGCCGTCGAAAGTCACATTGCCTTCCCAGTTTTTATATTCTACCTCTCCGGTCTCTTTATGTGTATGTTTCCACATCCATTTACCGGTCTGCTCTTCGGTCTCCACATATTTGCCGTCTTTTTCCACAGCATTTACAAGTACAACATACCCCTCATCCGCCTCAGGCTCTTCATCCATAAGTTTGAATATCCTGTCGGCTCCTGCAAGCGCCATTACGATAGAACTTAACTGCATGCTTATCTGGCTTATGGGCATATTGAAGCTTCGGTTAAATGTAAGAAAACTTGCCAGTGCACCAAGCGTAAGCCCGCTGACACCGTTAAGTGCAAGCAGTCCTCCGCACACTGCACATACCACATAACTGATATTGCCGATCTGTGCATTGATGGGACCAAGTATATTAGAATACTTATTGGCATTGTTGGCCGAGTCAAAAAGTTCCTCATTGAGTTTATTAAAGCCTTCTGTCGATGCCTGTTCGTGGCAGAACACCTTTACGACCTTCATGCCGCCTATCATCTCTTCGATATATCCGTTGGCCGCTCCTATATTCTTCTGCTGCTTGACAAAGAACTTGCCCGAAGCACTTCCGGCTTTCTTGGCAGCGAAAAGCGATATTCCGACCATTGCAAGCGTAACCGCCGTAAGCGGAACACTTAATACAAACATACTGATAAGCACGCTTACAACCGTAAATGCACTGTTTATAAACTGCGGCAACGTCTGACTTACGATCTGGCGAAGCGTATCCACATCATTGGTATATATACTCATGATATCGCCATGACTGTGGGTATCAAAATACCTGATCGGAAGCTTCTCCATATGCGAAAACAGATCATTTCGCAGGTTCCTCTGAACGCCCTGTGAGATCACGATCATTGTCTTGTTCTGTATGAAATTGGCAAGCACTCCCATGCCGTAGAATACGGCGACACGGGCCATCGCCTGAATAAGCGGAGTATAATTGGGTGTATCCGTATCAAGCAAAAAAGGAGTGATATAATCATCAATAAGGCTCTTGGTAAACATCGTACCCTGAACGCTTGCAAGCACTGATATCACTATCATTAAAAATACAAAAGCAAAATGAATACCGTAGTCCTTAAATATATATCCTAGAAGTCTTTTTATTATCTGTTTGGGATTGTCTACCATGGGCTTGACGCCCCTTACACCCCTGTTCATCGGTCCGGGCATATCTTTCTCCTGTCTGTGATCATACTGCGCGACAATCTTATCCTTACTTGGGTTCGTCGAAATCTCCGCCGCCCGAAGTCTGAGATTCGTATACCTCACGATATATCTCATTATTCTTAAGAAGATTATCATGTGTATCAAGACCGTTGATACGGCCGTCTTCCATGACAATTATCCTGTCGCAGTCCATAACGGAGCTTACACGCTGAGCTATTATAAGTTTTGTAGTATAAGGAATCTCCTCCCTGAATGCCTTCTTTATCTTGGCATCCGTAGCGGTATCCACTGCAGATGTACTGTCATCCAGAATAAGAATCTTCGGTTTTTTAAGCAAAGCCCTGGCAATACACAGTCTCTGCTTCTGTCCGCCGGATACATTGGTACCACCCTGTTCTATATGGGTATTATACCCTTCAGGGAAATGATCTATGAATTCATCCGCGCATGCAAGCGCACACGCTTTTTTGCATTCCTCATCGGTGGCATCCGGATCACCCCAACGTAAGTTGTCATATATCGAACCGGAGAACAATGTATTGGACTGTAATACGACAGATACAGCGTTGCGTAACGTCTCTATATCGTATTCCCTTACATCTCTTCCACCCACCCTGACGCTTCCGTCGCAGACATCATACAGTCGGCTGATAAGATTGACAAGCGAAGTCTTGGCACTTCCCGTGGAACCGATTATTCCTATGGTCTCTCCATTTGATATGTGCAGATCGATATCCTTAAGCACCATCTCTTTTGCCTCAGGATTATAAGCAAAGGATACATGGTCAAAATCTATGCTTCCGTCACTGATCTCATATAAGGGATCAGTCGGGTTATCAATGGTGCTCTTTTCTTCAAGTACATCGTATATACGCTGTATGCTGGCTGAACCCATGGAAAGCATGATAAAGATAAAAGACAGCATCATAAGACTCATAAGTATGTTCATGCAATAAGCAAGCAAACTCATAAGTTGTCCGGTAGATAAGCTTCCGGCCACTATCATCCTGGCCCCCGTATAACTGATCAAAATGATACAGCTGTATACGGTAAGCATCATCGCGGGCCCCTGATAAACCGTAGCGCCCTCTGCTTTGCTGAATATGTCATATATCGCCTGAGATGCTTTCTTAAACTTGCTTATCTCCACATCTTCAGTCACATATGCTTTTACGACTCTTATGGCCGATACATTCTCCTGCACAGATTCATTGAGTGCATCATACTTGGGGAATGCCTGCTTGAAGAATCCCATCGCCCTTCTGATGAAAAGGAACAATACGATCGAAAGCAAAATAACGGCAATTAAATAAATCAATGCAATACGCGCGCTTATGATAAATGACATGACAAGTGCTACGATCATGGATGCAGGCGCTCTCATCATCATTCGCAGGCACATCTGGCAGCCCATCTGAAGCGTATTGACATCAGTCGTAAGTCTGGTCACAAGTCCTGCCGTAGAGAACTTGTCAATATTGGCAAAAGAAAACGTCTGAATATGCTCAAACATCGTCTTTCTTAAGTTCTTGGCAAATCCTGTCGACGCCTTGGCAGCAAACACACCGCCAAGCAATCCGCCGATAAGGCCGATCGCAGCGATCACCACCATATAGCCGCCCATCTTAAGGATATGATCCATATCGCCGGTATTTACACCATCATCTATAATGGATGCCATTAAGTACGGGATGAGCATCTCTGCAATAACCTCTATGACCATGCATAAAGGGGTGGCAATAAACTGAGGCTTATATTCTTTTACTTCTCTTAAAATACGTCTGACCATCTGTATTCTTTCCTAAATACGCTCCGTAACTTCTGCGCTCTGATCAAATATTATATATCCAAATCACGATTCGGACAATAATCAACAGTGCGCCGCGTTGACTCAATCAGTCATTGCCCGTTCGAATACTTCATTCGAATGATTCTGGTATTCTTTAAGCCACTGCTTCTCCTTATCATCAAGTAATGAATAGTCTATGAGTTCTTCATCAATCGGGACCCAAGTCAGATTCTCAAATCCAAGATATGTATCGCCGTCGTTTTCAAATCTCTTCACAACAAGCATCGTATTTTCGGTACGGATACCATATCTTCCTTCCATATAAACGCCGGGTTCATTGGTCACTATCATGCCAGGATAAAGTACAGCCTCTGAAGAGCCCTCTATATACCGCCATCTGATATTCTGAGGTCCTTCATGCACATTAAGGCAATATCCGACGCCATGTCCGGTTCCGCATTTGTAGTCAATGCCCTCATTCCACAGAAACTGTCTGGCAAGGATATCAAGATTACGCCCTGTGCATCCCTCTATCCATGTTGCATGCATAAGTGCAAGCCAGCCTTTAAGAACAAGCGTAAAATGCCTCTTCTCTTCGCCCGATACTTCTCCGAGGGCTATCGTCCTTGTAACGTCCGTGGTGGCTCCGGGATATTGACCGCCGCAGTCAGTGAGTAGCATACCTCTTTTTTCGCACTTTGAATACGAGGATTCCGTAGCTTCGTAATGCATCATTGCAGCATTGGCGCCATATGCCGCGATCGTAGTAAATGACAGGTCAAAGCAGTCCTTGGTTTCAAGCCTTATGCTGTCGCAGAGTTTTGCAGCCTTAACTTCATCAAAGTCATCACCGTCCGCACAGCCCATGATCTTCTTAACCTCTCGCAGATACTTGGTCATGGCAGCCGAGTCACGCATAAAATATTCTTTCATCCACTTAATCTCAGTGTCATTTTTAATTGACTTAAGCTCTGTCGTGGGATTGACACGGCTTACCATGTGATATGACCTGATATCCGCAGGGCCATCCTTAAGCCTTCCGGCCATAATATCCAAGGCTTTTACAGAGACTTCTCGCTCATCGGCAAGTATATTCCCCCGGTATTCATAGCATGTTAAAAAGTCATATACCGATCCATATGCTTTGATCCCCACGCCTTCGGCAGTTAAGGTTTTTCCGGTTTCTTCGCTCACACATTCTTCGTCTGCAAAAAAGTATGCTTCTTTTTCCTCATCGGATATATATGTGATAAATGCATATGAAAATGCCACGGGATTGTATGCCACATCTTCACCGCGCACATTGTATAACCACATGATATCATCAAGCTTGCTTATGAAAAAATGTGTGCACTCAAGCTTTTTCATCTTCTCATGTATCATTGCAAGCTTCTCAGACACTGTCTTGCCGGCATATTTAACATCATGCGTTCTTATCCTGCCATGGTTGTCGGCAGGTCTTGATCCATCCTCATTCCATATGCGCCCTGCAAGATCATCCGTATAGCATATTTTTATGCCGTAGCATGCTCCACGCCCACAGGAATCATCGTTTATCTTACGGCATTTTGAAAGAAGCCTGTCCACGCTGTAGCCCGTAAGCTTATCTCCGTCAAAGCCTATACACTGACCGGGCATAATATGCGATGCAATATATGCCTCAATGCTCGGATCCCTGTCATCGCCCTGACGCATCATCCTGATCCCCGAGCCTTCAAGTTCTTTCTCGCACTGGATATAATAGCGTCCATCCGTCCAAAGCAGTGCCTCATCCTTTGTCACGAGAAATGTTCCGTTACTTCCACTGAAACCTGACATATATTCAAGCACCATATCATGCTCACTGACATATTCGCTGTTATGTGCGTCAGTCGTAGTGACGATATAACAGTCAATGCCTTTTTGTTCCATTTTGTGTCTGAGTATTTCTATCTGTTCTCTCATCGTATATTCCCTGAAAAAAAAGCGGCGCATACGCGCCGCTTTGGATCACAAATGATTACTGCATAAGATCAACGATTCCGTCAAGGCCTTCCAAGATCTGAAGGATTGAAGTATTCATTGTATTGATGTCATCATCGCTTGTGAAATCTGACTCTGAAAGCTCACCCATCTCATCGATGAGACCCTTAGCTTCTGTCAAAAGCTCTTCAACCGTGTCATCCTGTGCGATCGCATCGCTCATGTATGCATCTTCAACAAGCTGATATGTCTCAACGAGTGTTGCATAATTCTCCTGAAGATCAGCAAATGCGCCTTCTGATACAGAACCTGAAGCTGAAGCGGCGTCAGTCGTGTCCATCATGTCGATGATCTTATCAAGGGCATTAAGAATATCAAGGATAGAATTGTTCATATCCAAAAGTTCGCTCTCATTGGCAAAATCAGCCTCTGTAAGTTCACCCATCTGATCGATAACATCCTTGGCCTCAGTAAGAAGCTCCTCAACATCATCGCTCTGCTCGATGGCATCATCCATGTAAAGCTTCTCTACTGCATCATAAGCTTCTGTCATTGCAGCGTAGTTCTCCTGAAGATCCTCAAATGTAAATTCTGAGCTTGCTTCAGCGGCTGCCTCTGTAGCTTCCTCTGCTACGGCTGTTGCCTCCTCATCGCCACATGCCATAAGCATTGAACATGCAAGTACACCTGCAAATAAAACTGCTAAAACTCTCTTTTTCATAATCTCCTCTTTTCCTCCTGAAAAAATCTTACCTATATATTTACCAAATAGTAAATATATCCTATCAGGCAAGTAAATGCAAGCATTTTCTTATACAATTCAGGAGAAAATACACAATATATAGGAGATTTACCTGTTTTCTATCGCAATATATTCTTTGTCTTCGCAAAGCGTCTTATATGCAGGCCGTATGATCTTGCCTGAGTTACACAGTTCTTCCAACCTGTGCGCACTCCAGCCTGATATCCTGGCCATCGCGAATATCGGAGTATACAACTCTATGGGAAGATTCAGCATATGATATACAAGTCCCGAATAGAAGTCCACATTGATGCTGACGCCCTTAAACATCTTACGTTCGTCAGCTATGATCTTCGGTGCAACATCTTCCACGATCGAATACAATTCGTACTCATTCTCAAGGCCCTTTTCTATCGCCAGTTCCTTTACGAAACTGCGAAGGATCTCCGCTCTCGGATCTGACTTGGAGTATATTGCATGTCCGACGCCGTATATGAGTCCCGCATTATCAAATGCCTCGCCATGAAGTATCTTCTTAAGATATACTTCAACTTCGTCCCTGTCTGTCCAGTCTCTGACATTGTCCTGTATGTCTTCAAACATTTGGACGACTTTGATATTGGCACCACCGTGCCTGGGTCCCTTAAGCGAACCGATGGCAGCAGCCATAACGGAATATGTATCCGTAAGCGTCGAAGATACCACATGAGTGGTGAAAGACGAATTGTTACCGCCGCCGTGTTCTGCATGGATCACGAGACAGATATCCAAAATGCGCGCCTCAAGCTCACTGTATTTACTGTTGGGACGAAGTATATGTAATATGTTCTCAGCAGTTGTAAGTGTCGGATCAGACTGATGTATGATCAGACTCTCTCCGTCATGGTAATGCTTGTAACTGTGATATCCGTATATGGAAAGAAGCGGGAACAGGCTGATAAGTTGCAGACACTGTCTGAGCACATTGGGCAGACTCACATCATCCGCAAAATCATCATATGAATACAACGTAAGAACACTTCTTGCAAGCGTATTCATCATATCCTTGCTGGGAGCCTTCATGATGATATCACGAACAAAGCTTGTGGGCAGGGAGCGATAATAGCCCAAAAGCGCAGAGAAATCTTTAAGTTCCTTCTCGTCGGGCAGACGTCCGAATAATAAAAGATATGTAGTCTCCTCAAATCCGTATCCGCGCCCCTTTGAAAAGCCCGCACACAGATCCTTGACATTATAGCCGCGATAAAACAGCGCACCATAGTCCGGAAGCACATTGTCGCCCACGGTCTTGGTCGCTCTTACATCTGAAATATTGGTGAGACCGGCAAGCACCCCCTTGCCGTTCTGGTCCCTGAGCCCCCTTTTGACGTCATACTGTGTATACAGCTCGGAATCTATCACCGATGAATCCATACACATCTTCGACAGTCTTTCTATCTCAGGCGTCACCTCTGAATATACATTATGATCCATTTATACCTCCCAATTACCCCTTATCTTAAAAATTCCAATACAGCGCCTTTCATCTCATCAATCTCAACAACTTTGTCATGTTTGATCGGCGCGTTCTTAAGCTCGCTCACCGCACGCGGGATCTTAACTCCCGATTTTTCGGCCAGTATGTCAACAAGCGCAAAAGGATCTGCATCTGACTTGTTGCCCTCTATGGCTGACAATACGCTCGGAGTGAACTTGTACGGACTTGCCGTGGATGCGATCACAGTTTTTTTCTTATCGCCCGTCTTTTTCACATATTCATCATATACAAAACTTGCTACAGCAGTATGTGTATCAAGTACATATCCGGTATCATCATATAACTTCTTGATCTGAGAAAGCGTATCTGCTTCGGCGGCAAATCCGCCGTAGAAGTCCTTAAGGCCCTTCTTCATCTCATCCGTGATCTCATATCTGCCTTCATCCGTAAGACTCTTCATCAAGGCCTTATTGGCATCATCGTCCTCTCCTGCTATAAAGTATATGAGTCTCTCAAGGTTGCTTGAGATGAGAATATCCATCGAAGGGCTGTTGGTAAGCTTAAACTCTCTCTTTTTATCGTATACACCCGTATTAAAGAAATCGAAAAGGACCTTATTCTCGTTGGATGCACAGATCAGTCTGTCGATCGGAACACCCATATGCTTGGCAAGATACGCCGCAAGGATATTGCCGAAATTGCCTGTAGGAACGGTGACATTGATCTCATCGCCTCTGGCGATCTTGCCCTCGCCCAAAAGCTTGACATATGAATACACGTAATATACGACCTGGGGAATGAGTCTTCCTATATTGATGCTGTTGGCTGACGAGAATCTGCACCCAAGTTCTGCAAGAGTCTTCTTAAGCTCTGTATCCGCAAACATTCTCTTAACCGCACTCTGACAGTCGTCGAAATTGCCGTTGACACCGATCACGCATGTATTGGCACCCGCCTGTGTCACCATCTGCCTCTCCTGGATAAAGCTCACGCCTCCCTTGGGATAAAAGACTATGATCTTGGTACCCGGTACGGAATCAAAACCTGCCAAAGCCGCCTTGCCGGTATCACCGGATGTGGCCGTAAGTATGACAATATCGTCTTCTATGTCATTCTTCTTGGCTGCCGTGGTCATCAGATGAGGAAGGATGGAAAGCGCCATATCCTTAAATGCTATGGTCGATCCGTGGAACAGTTCCAAATAATATGCTCCATCAGCCCATACAAGATCCACGATATTCTCCGTATCAAACTTCTCATCATATGCCGATGCGATACAGTGTTTAAGCTCATCTTCGGTATAATCGGTCATATATAACTTCATGACCTCATAAGCCACTCCTCTGTAATCCATCTTCGACAGATCTTCAAGACTTACGTCAAGCTTCGGTATATATGTAGGAACAAAGAGGCCTCCGTCTTCCGAGAGTCCCTGCAATACCGCCTTGGACGCCGTCAGTCTTAAGTCGCTGTTCCTCGTACTCTTATACATCAATTCTTCCATAATGATCTCAATCTCCTATTTTTTAACCTATATGTTCACCTATTATAACAAAATAAGTATATATCTACAAGATAAGTATAATATGTGTTAAAATATTTGATATGAACAGGACCAAAGCCAACTTATCAAATGAATATCCCGGCGTATACAAGGCTGTCAAGAAAGACGGCACCGTATATTACAGGGCTTCTTTTACCTACAAGAACAAGCACATTTCTCTTGGAAGCTTTGACAATCCGGATGATGCTCATCGAGTATATACGTTGGCCAATCTTTTGGTATCTTCCTCTTTTATGCATGTCGAGGATTATACTTCAGACCAGCTCATTCCCTTTGACAAGTGGGTAGTCATCATCAATTTTAGAGACAATGACATATATTTTACCACGCCCATATACATGCGTAAGAATTACTTCTCATATTACCTGTCTCCCACCGAAGAACTTAAGTTTTCCATCGACGACCTCTTCTACTATTCTTCACACAAGATCATGAAGCGCGGCGGTCATCTCTTTGTTGCTGACTATGGCATGCAGGTCTCCATAGTATCCAGATACGGCATACGTCCATATGCCGTCGAAGGTCGTGACTATATTCACCTCAACGGTGACAACAGTGACTATCGCTACGAGAATATCAAAGTCGACAATATATACAACGGTGTAAGGCTCTGTCACAAGGGTCATAAGACCATGTATCAGGCAGTGATCCACATCCGCGGCAATTATGTCATCGGTTACTTCGACGATGCTATCAAGGCTGCGATCGCATATAATAAAGCCATTGATGTACTAAACACCAATGGCCTCAAAAAAGCATACGCTCAAAACTATATCGAATCCATATCCGCGTCTGCTTATGCAGACATCTATTCTGCCATTACCATTCCCGATAAGATTCGGTCGTACAGGCCTACCTCGCAGAATAATCAATAAAGCACAGATCCATATCCACAGGACCTTCTATACCGAATATACTTCCCTTTGTACTGTACTGCCACATATCGTACTGATAAGGATAATCAGGCATATCCGACTCATCTGCAAGCCATATGCCCACGCCTATCATATTCTTGGTGTCCACACGTTTTACAAGCCATTCTTCATTGCCATACAACATGGGCTTGTATCCGGCTTCTACGATCTTATTTATAAATGTGCCGGCGATTAATGTACGTTCATCCTTGCTTAGCGTCTCAACTCTGGACTTGTCATTCTCAACGAATTCCATGTCATAAGCCACAGGATATTTGATCTTATAATCCTTGCAGGCTTCGATGACCATATTGGCTTCCTCCAAAGCCTCTGCTGCGGTTATGGCCTGTGAGTAGAAATATACCCCCACATCCAGTCCTGCTTCCGTCGCCGCTGCGATATTCTTCGTAAAATACTCATCAAGCGCGATCGTACCTGATTGATATCCTCTGGCACCGACTCTGATCATAACAAAGTCGATCCCCGCATTCTTAACCTGAATAAAATCTATATCCTTCTGATATCTCGACACATCGATACCAAGGAAAGACACCGCCCTGCCTTCAAGGTAATAATGCATCTTACCGTCATTGGACTTAAGATTCATAAAGTTGTAGTTGTTAAGTTCTCTCGAAGTATCGATCGCTATCCATTCGGATGATCCGTCGGCAAATTCTATCTTGAAATGCTTGCCGTCATCATATTTCTCATCATCGGATATGGGCATCGTAGGTGTCGGCAGTGGCTTGCCCTTATGTTCGGGATCTTCTGTTCCGGATGCATCGGGATCAGCGGATGAATCAGTATTTCTTCCTGCCGTATCCGTCTCCGTCCTTTTATTGCTGTACATGTCCCAGAAATCCAGATCATCAGCCGTGATCTTATGGGCTACTTCAGGCACTTCCTCTTCTGTCACCTCTTCGGTTTGTGATTCCAAAGAAGCTTTATACTCGGCGTAAGAAGAACTCCTGTTGCTTTTGCCGTTCATGGCTATGATAACGCCCAAAAGTATCAGCACAAAGACTGATACTCCGAGTGTCATATATATGATCGGAGCATTATGAGCTCCCCTGTCAAAATCGCTGTCATAATCGTAATCATAATTGCGATCACGGCCGCGATTAAAATCCAGATCAAGATCTTCTATATCCCGATCGTCATCATCAAATATCATATCTATCCTACTACTATGGCCTTCTTGGGGCACTTCTCCGCGCAGGTACCGCAGCCGCTGCACTTATCATAATTGATTGAAGCAAGATTGTCGGTTACCTTGATAGCCTCGACCGGACAGTTCTTGGCACATATTCCGCAGCCGATACATCCGGTGTCACATGCTTTAAGCACTACAGGGCCTTTGTCCTTTGAATTACATGAGACTCTGACCTGTGCTTCATAAGGTATAAGTTCAATAAGTCCCTTAGGGCAGGCAGCCACGCACTTGCCACAGGCCTTACACTTTTCTTTATCTACCGTAGCTATGCCGTTTACCACATGTATGGCATCAAATGCACACGCCCTAACACAGTTGCCGTATCCGAGGCATCCGTAGTTGCAGCTCTTGGGTCCGCCTCCGGGTACAAAAGCCATTGCACTGCAGTCGGCCACTCCGGTATATTCATAATCTGTATGAGCCTTGTCACAGTCTCCCTGACATTTTACAAAAGCTGTCATGCGCTTTACTTCTCCGGCTTCAACACCCATTATGCCGGATATGACCTTGGCCACATTCTCTCCGCCTACGGGACATCCGTTAACAGGTGCCTCGCCCTTGGCTATTGCCGCGGCAAGACCCGAACATCCTGCATATCCGCACCCTCCGCAGTTATTACCGGGAAGCGCATTAAGCACTGCTTCTTCACGGGGATCTGTCTCCACAGCAAACTTGATACCGGCTATTCCAAGGAACAGTCCGACGAACAATCCCACTGCTCCTACCAAACATGTTGCTATAATAATTCCATGTAACACTTTATTCCTCCTTAAAAAGAGTTATACAAGGCTTAGATCAAGCCGCTGAATCCGCAAAAAGCTATTGCCATAAGGCCTGCCGTAAGCAATACGATGGGCATTCCCTTAAGAGGCTTCGGAATATCATTGTATTCAAGTCTCTCTCTTATACTTGCCAAAAGCACGATCGCTACGGTAAATCCCACCGCCGTGGCAAATCCGTTAACTATGCCGAAAAGTACGTTATATCCCTTGGTTACGTTGGTAAGTGCAACACCGAGCACGGCACAGTTGGTCGTGATAAGGGGAAGATACACTCCGAGGGATTCATACAATCCAACCACAAATTTCTTAAGGAACATCTCCACAAACTGTACCAGAGCTGCTATGACCAGGATAAACACTATGGTCTGCATGTATTCCATATTAAGAGGGACCAGTATGAACTGATAGATAAGTCCCGCAACTGTACTCGACAGTGTAATGACAAATATAACCGCAACACCCATGCCTGCAGCCGTATTGACCTTCTTGGATACACCAAGGAATGGACAGAGTCCCAAAAACTGGCTGAGCACGACATTGCTCACAAGCGAAGATCCTATGAGGATGATCAGTAATTCCTTAACCGTATTCATATGCTCTCCTCCTCATCTGATACTTTTCTGTCTGCGCAGTCACCCACATTACAGTTCATGCAGTCCGCACCGCATCCCGACTGGATTTTGGACATATCCTTGCCCTTCTTCTCTCCGCTTATCTTTATCTGATTCTGGATAGCGGTAAGAAGTGCCAGTACAAAGAAAGCTCCGGGTGCCATCTTGAATATGCTGATCGGGGTGAAAAGTCCGAGTTCATATCCGAATACACTGCATCCGCCCAGGAATTCACGAAGCAGGCCAATAATGGTAAGCGCAAGAGTAAAGCCGAGTCCCATTCCCAGTCCATCAAAAAATGAGGGGATCACGGGATTCTTATAAGCGTACGCCTCGGCTCTTCCAAGGATAATACAGTTAACCACGATAAGCGGTATATATATTCCAAGCGACTTATAAAGACTCGGAATATAGGCTTGCAGAAGCAACTGCATAATGGTCACGAATGAAGCAATGATCACTATGAAAGCAGGTATTCTGATCTTATCGGGAATGACCTTACGTAAGGCCGCTATAATCATATTGCTGAGTGCCAGTACAACGGTGGTCGTAAGTCCCATACCCATACCGTTGATGGCTGAAGTAGTAACCGCAAGTGTCGGACACATACCAAGCATCAATACCAATGTCGGATTCTCCTTGATGATTCCGTTTTGCAGTCTCTCTACACATCTGTTCATCATCGTTCTCCTTAATGAATGTTAAAGCAGGTCTCCATAGTACTGTAAACAGCCGTTGACTGCATTTACAAATGCATTCGTTGTGATGGTCGCGCCGGATATGGCGTCTATCTCATCAGGCATCGAAGCACCCTGTTTGGTGTATGTGAAATGGCTTGCCTGCTTGCCTTCAAACTGTGGCTTTAAGACTTTCTCCGCGTTCATGCCAAGCCCCGCAGTCTCATTGATGGTAAGTATCGATATGCCGTTTACCGTCATATCTTTTCTGATACCGACCGCAAGAGTGATATCTCCGCCATAGCCTTCCGACGTCGTAACGGTGAATACATATCCGAGCACCTCGCCGGATGCATCAACCGCAGCATTGAGTTCATCGATGTCTACTGCACCATAGCCTTCCTCATCGAGAGTATATCTCTCATCCGCAGGCATGATCTCATCTTCATAAGGCTTAAATTCTGCCGCATCGGCAAATACTTCCCTGTATGCGTCCTTTTTATCCTGTAATTCTCTGTCAGCTATCGTACCCTTGGTAACTTCATATACCGTACCGAGTATCACACCCGCTATCACGGTGATGGCGATAAGGATCATAGCATTTTTGATCATCTCTTTCATACGCGCTCTCCTCCCTTCCCGAAGGCTTTGGGAGCCGTGTATTTGGTAATGAGCGGTGTCAACAAGTTGCCAATGATGATGGCATATGACACGCCCTCACTTGATGCGCCGAACACCCTGAATATACCGGTGAGCAAACCAAGTATGATACCGAACACGATCTGGCCCGTCTTGGTCACCGGTCTGGTCACGTAATCCGTAGCCATAAAGAATGCTCCGAGCATGAGTCCGCCGCCTGCAAGCTGTGCAGAGATATAATATCCGTCAAACCCATGTCCGCCAAAGATTCCGTAGAATATGATAAATGTAATGATATAACTTCCGGGAACTTTAAGATCTATAACGCCGATCATCAGCAGGAATGCCGCACCGATGATAATTGCTATCATCGAAGTCTCTCCGATGGTACCCGGTATATTGCCGACTATCATGTCATACACATCAACTGTCTCTCCCGCTTTAAGTCTTGCCAAAGGAGTTGCACCGGTATATGCGTCACAGCTAAAGTTGGTCATAATACTCGGGAATGATATTATAAGAAAACATCTCGCAGCCAGAGCCGGATTCATGAAGTTCTGTCCGAGTCCTCCAAAAAGCATCTTGACTACGATGATCGCAAATACACTGCCCATCGGTCCTACCCACAAAGGAGCTGCCGGAGGCATGTTAAGCGCAAGTAAAAGTCCGGTAACTGCAGCCGAAAAATCAAGCACAGTCACTTTCTTTTTCATAATTAACTCATATACGGCTTCAGCCGCTACGGCAGCGGCTACCGTAAAAATGATCTGCAAAAGAGCATGTACTCCGAAATTCTTAACACCATAGCAGGTTGCGGGAAGCAGCGCTATGATCACGCATAACATGATCTTGTCCGTGCTGATCTTCGATCTGATATGCGGATTGGACGATACCCTTCTTACGGGATTGATTGTCTCACTCATCTGTCTTATGTCCTCACTTTCCTGCTTTTTTACGATTGGCCAGTATGATCTTACGGGCCGACTTGATAGTCTGAGTCAACTGTCTCTTGGCAGGACATACGAAACTGCAGCATCCACACTCGCAGCATTCCATGCCGTTAAGTTCTTCAAAACGCTCAAGGTCACCGTGCTCAGCACATTCAGCCAACGCCTTGGGCATAACTCTTCCGGGACAAGCTTCCAAGCACATACCGCAATTGATACAGGCCGTGGGCTCATATCTTGACACCTCATCCTTGGTCAGGGCCAAAAGCGCCGAGGCAGTCTTGGTAGTAGGCACATCGAGATCGAAAAGCGCAAATCCCATCATAGGGCCGCCTGATACGATCTTGGCAGGCTCAGTCCTGAATCCGCCTGCAGCCTCAATGAGCTCACTGTAACTCATACCTATGTATACTCTGTAATTCTGCGGTGATCTGACAGCATCTCCTGTCACCGTGACTATCCTCTCCATTAAAGGCTTGCCGTTTTTAACCGCATTATATATAGCACAGAGAGTATCAACATTATTGACTATACATCCCGCATCGGCAGGAAGTCTTGAGCTGTCTATCGCCCTCTTAGTGGTAGCGTATATAAGCTGTCTTTCAGAGCCCTGAGGATACTTGGTCTTAAGCGCCTTGACCATGATACGGGGTTCATCCTTGGTAAGAGCGCGAAGTTTCTCGATACAATCGGGTTTATTGTCCTCAACCGCAAGAATACCCATAGCCTTATCAAAAAGCTTAAGTTCACACTTAAGTCCCTCAATAAGCATCTCGGGAGTCTCCATCATGCGCCTGTAATCACTCGTAAGATAGGGCTCACATTCCGCGCAATTGGCTATACAATACTCGATCTTGTCAGGTTCCTTGGGAGAAAGCTTCACATGCGTAGGGAACCCGGCGCCGCCCATGCCTACTATTCCGGCATTTTTAATGCGCTCAAGTATCTGTTCCTTTCCAAGCAGTCCTATATCATTTACTGCATCATATTCAACTTCCTCATACAAACCGTCATTGGCAATGACAATGCTGTTAATCATGTCACCGGTGACTACGCGATGAGGTTCTATAGCCTGAACGGTACCTGATACGGTAGAAAAGATATTCGAAGATACAAAGCCGGATGCCTCTGCGATCATCTGGCCTCGAAGCACGCGGTCTCCCTTGGCAACGATCGGTGTAGCAGGAGCTCCGATATGCTGAGAAAGGGGATATATGAGCTTCTCCCCCGGCATAATGTCCATGATGGGCTTGTCTTTCGATAGCTTCTTTCCGTCGTATGGATGGATACCGCCTGTAAATGTTAGTTTAGCCATACCTATCAATAATCCTCCATATACATATTAATGATTATTTTACTATTTTTCGTCCAAAATATCTACCCATGTGCTATTATATTCTCATGAAAAAAGAACATATAATTTTAAACAGCAATATGACCGATTACAGTCTCGATAAAATAGCTTCACCTGAAGACATTTTGTTTCTGGACATTGAGACTACCGGTCTTTCAGCCCGCAATTCCTATATATACATGATAGGAGTTGCCTATTATTCCAACGACAACTATCATTACGAAGGGTTATTTGCCGAGAACGCTTCCGAAGAAGAAGAGATCATACAGGGCTTTCTTCAGATCCTCGCCGGTCATACCACCGTCATCCACTTTAACGGCAACAATTTTGACCTGCCTTTTATAGAAGAACGTGCCAAGGCATATAATCTTCCCGTTTCTTTTGCAGAATACGACGGCGTTGATCTGTACAGACGTATATCGCATTTCAAGCACATGCTCGGTCTGTCCAACTGCAAGCAGAAATCGATTGAGGCTTACCTGGGAGTCGGACGCGAAGATGAGTATTCCGGCGGTGAACTTATTCATGTATACAGAGAATATGTACAGAACAAGGACGAAGAACTCTATAAGCTTCTGCTTATTCACAACAGAGATGACGTGAGCGGTCTTATTCGGATCCTTCCCATTCTGTCATACATCGATCTGTTCTTCAAACCGGTAGCTGTCACAGGCGTCAAGATCAATACATACAAAGATGCCATGGAATCATACAAAAAAGAGTTGCTGATCGAATTTGACATAGAAAGCGCTCTTCCCCGTCCCTTTTCCACATCCACCGACAACTGTTACTTATCAGTCAAGGGTAAAAAAGGACTTCTTAAAGTACCTGTCTACACAGAGGAACTCAAATACTTTTTTGAGAATCATAAAGACTACTACTATCTTCCGGAGGAAGATATGGCCGTACACAAGTCGGTATCTATATATGTCGATAAGGAATTCAGGAAACAGGCCACTGCAGAGACCTGCTATTGCAGAAAAGAAGGCGAATTCTTACCTGAATGGGACTATTTATTCACTCCATTTTTCAAGCGCGAATACAAATCGCATCAGCTGTTCTTTGAGTTGACCGATTCGGTCAAGAGCAGTCGTGATAACTTTGCCACATACGTTTCTCACATCCTGTCACATATGGTCGGCCGGATATGATCAAAATCATATGCAAATAAAAGGATCCCGGGGTAATCCCGAGATCCTTTTTTATTGCCATCATTCCATTATCTCTGATAGTAGAACGAATCAAGTCTCTTATATCCGATATCCTTGTACCTCATGATCTGCTCCGTGCTTCCTATGAAAAGGACGCCACCGTCCGCAAGACTGTCATAGTACTTGGCGAATATCTCATCCTTGGCTTCTTCCGTAAAATATATAAGCACATTACGGCAAACGATCAAATGCTGTTTCTTAAAGAACTCATCCTTTAAAAGATTGTGCTTCTTAAATGTGACACAGTTCTTGATCTTGTCAGATATCTGATAAGCCGGTCCGTTCTGTACAAAATACTCTCTCTTGTACTTATCCGGGACATTGGCTATGCTCTTCTCTCCGTAAAGACCGATCTTGGCCTTGGCTACGACTTCATCACTTATATCAGTAGCTGTTATCCTGATCTTATTAAGCGGAACGAATTCGGATAATGCCATAACAAGTGAATAAGGCTCATCTCCTGTAGAACATGCCGCACTCCATATATTCAGATTCGTACCGAACTGCTCGATCAGCATCGGGAACACACGCTTGGTAAGTATCTCCCACTGCTCCGGATTGCGATAGAACTCAGATACGTTGATCGTAATATATTCGACGAACTCATCCAAAGCTTTCTTGTCGGTCTTAAGCGCTCCGACAAATGCCTGATAATCCTTATGTGGACTCTTGGTGATGAGAGTATCAATACGTCTCTTCATCTGAGCCTGCTTATAAAATGTAAGGTCTATCTTGGTAAGCTTGAAGATATCCTGCATAAAAGCTTCATAATCATATGCAGCCATATACGGACCCCCTATTCTGTGCGATGTCTGGCCTTGGCAGTCTTACGTCTTATTCCTTGTCATCTGCCTCTGCTGCGATCACTTCATCAATGTCAACCGAAACTGCCTCATCATCTGACTTTGCTTCCTCGGTCTCCTCGGGCTCAAGTGTTGCCTTGATGCTCAAGCTGATCTTCTTGTCAGGGAAACTGAAATCAACGATCTTGGCTGTGACCTCATCGCCGACCTTGAGGATATCGCTGGGTTTCTCGATATGTTCTCTTGAGATCTGAGATACATGAAGAAGTGCATCTACGCCCTTCTCGATCTCAACGAATGCGCCGAAGTCAGTCATACGGGCAACCTTACCTGTAACGATATTGCCTACTGCAAACTTCTTGTCAGCATCCTTCCAGGGATTCTCGTCTTCAAACTTCATGGAAAGGGCGATCTTATTGCCCTGAATATCCTTAATGAAAGCTCTTACCTTCTCGCCGGGCTTAAATACCTTCTTGGGATTGTCGACTCTGCCCCAACTCATCTCTGAGATATGGAGAAGTCCGTCTGCTCCGCCGAGATCTACGAATGCGCCGAAGTCGGTAACATTCTTAACAACGCCCTCGATAACATCACCGATGTTAATCCTCTCCATAAGCTCCTTCTGAGCCTTATCTCTCTCAGCTGTAAGAAGCATACGTCTGTTACCGATGTATCTGCGTCTCTTGGGATTGTACTCTGTGATAACGAACTCGATCTCTTCATCCTTGTACTTGTTAAGATCCTTCTCAAAGGTATCTGATACAAGACTTGCAGGAATGAATATCCTGACTTCGTCAACCATAACGCATATTCCACCGTCAAGTACCTGAGTAACCTTGGCCTTAAGTACTTCCTGATTGTTGTATGCGTCCTCAATACGCTTGTTGCCCTTCTCGGCAGCAAGTCTCTTATATGTCAGTATAACCTGACCTTCGCCATCATTGACCTTAAGGACCTTGGCCTCCATGGTGTCACCCACCTTGACTACGGTAGTAAGGTCTAAGTTGCTCTCGTTGGTGTATTCGCTTCTGGTCAAAATACCGTCTGCTTTGCAGCCGATATTAAGGATGATCTCATCGGGCTTTACCGAGAAAACAGTACCCTCAACTACCTCTCCTGTATGGATTGTTTTGAATGATTCATTCAGCATTTGTTCAAAACTCATTTCTGACATAATTTTGAACCTCCTCGATAATATTATTTGGGGTCGATGCCCCTGCTGTAATACCCACCAGTCGGACAGATTTAGGTAGTTCTAAATGCAAGTCATCCAGTGTCTGTATAAAGTGTGTGCACTCGCACCTTTCCCTGCATATATCGTATAATTTGCGGGAATTGGAACTGTGCGCTCCACCTATAACTATCATGCAATCGGCCCTGGCCGCCAGTTCTTCGGCCGCTTTCTGTCTCTCCTCTGTCGCATTGCATATAGTATTCACAACATTAATATAATACCCTTTTTTTTCGATATAATCAACTATTTCTTGAAATTTATTGTAATTAAATGTAGTCTGGGAC